>JAOPYW010000346.1 GCA_025964405.1 Thermoleophilia bacterium
CGGGCGGCGAAGTCGGAGTCGCGCTTCTCGACGCGCACGCAGTCGGCGAGCGCGCGCAGGAGCAGGTTGCCGGCCTGGTGGCCGTGCGTGTCGTTGAACTTCTTGAAGTGGTCGAGGTCGAGCACGAGGATCGAACAGGAGCCGCCGTAGCGACGCACGCGGTCGATCTCGTAGCGCACCTGCGCCTGCAGGAAGTCGTAGTTGAAGAGCCCCGTCAGGCGATCGGTGAAGGAGCGCTGCACGAAGCGGCCGACGCGGCGGCGCAGCTGCGTGACGCGCTCCCCGACCACGAGCAGCACGCTGCCCAGCGCGATCGCCAGCACGAGGTTGCCGTGGAGTGCGAGCACGAGGAGCACGGCCCCGGGCAGGGCGAAGACGCGGCCGAAGAAGGCGGTGCCCATGACGAGCGCGGCGAACATGAGCACGAAGCCGTCGGCGGGTACGGAGGGGCCGAGGATCCACCCCATGCCGACGCTCGCGACGAGGATGCCCGCGACTGCACGTCGGAAGGTGACCGGTACATCTTCGCGGGAGCGGCCGTTCATACGCTTGGGTTCGCGCACGGCTGCGCGACTCCTGCACGGATCATGCACGGATGTGGGAATTGGTCGGGCGGGCGACGCCGAGGCGTGCGGAACGGCTCGTGGCCGTACTACGCGATGGGCGCGACGGCGGGCGCGGTGGCACCGACGGTCGACGGCGCGGTGGGTGCGATGTCCGGCACCGGAGTGCCGGGCGCGGCCCACACCTCGAGCTGCACGGGCGCGGTGCCCGACATGCCGATCGCCGTGGCACCGGCGTGGGAGAGGTCGATGATGCGTCCCGCCACGAAGGGTCCACGGTCGTTGATGCGGAGGAAGACGCACTGGCCGGTGGTCGACGACGTGACGCGCACGATGGTGCCGAACGGCAGGCTCGGGTGCGCGGCGGTGAGCGCCTCCTGGTCGTAGACCTCGCCGCTCGAGGTGTTCTTGCCGTTGAAGTCGGGGCCGTACCACGAGGCCTCGCCCTGCTCGATGCGGCCGGTGGCGCGCAGCTCCGGCGACGGGGCCGAGCAGCCGACGCCGCCCATGGCTGCAGAGGCGAACGACGGCCAGCCGCCGAGCATCCCGCTGTCGCCGTTCACGGCTCCCCAGTAGCCGATGCCGGGAATCGGACCCGATGCGAAGATGTACTTGGGATCGATCGGCTCGCTCGCGGCGTGCGGCTTGGTGCCCGCTGCCGCGGTGGCCGCGCGTCCGTCGATGGCGGCACCGATGGCGCCGATGGTGGTGCCGAGCTGCAGCACGACGTCGCGCTGGGCGTCGGCAGCGGTCGCGGCGGCGACGACGGCTGCGCGGGCGGCGGTCTCGCGCTCCATGAGTTCACGGTCGGGCGCGACGAGTGCGGCGACGAGGGCGGCACGGGTGGCGGGGTCGGCCTCGTTGCGCGACGCCATGAGGGCGCTGAGGCGATCGACATCCCCGGCGTCGTAGAGGTCGGCGATGCGGGTCGCATAGTCGGTGAGCACGAGGTCGAGCGCGTCCTCCTCGGTGCTGCGCTTCGCCTCGAGGCGCAGGAGCGAATCCTGTGCGGCGTTGCGGCGCACGACGAGCTGGGCGCGGCGGGCCGCGAGCTGGGCGTCGGTTCCCTGCGCGGCGGTGGTGGGATCGAGGTCCGGATCGACGGGCGCGGTGGTGAGGTCACCGGTTGCTGCGCCGTCGGTGGTGGGCGCGGCGGCCGGGTCGGTCGCGGTGAGGGCGGCAGTCTGGTCGATGCCGACGGCGACCGGCTCCTGCTCGATGGGTTCGAGCGACAGCGGCTCGGTGCCGACGTCGCCGACCTCGGCGAGCACGACGGCCGGCGCAGCTGCGAGCACCAGCAGCAGCACTGCGAGCGCGCACGCGATATGCGAGGGGACCTTCACGCGGGGAGCATCGGTCACAACCACCCCACTCCTTGAGCGATGCGAGCATGCTGCGCTGCGGGCAAGGTTCGGCGACGGGGGATTCACTCAAGCACCGACGGGGAATTGACGAGGAACACCCGGTGCGGTCGGGGCGCGATGCCCGACCAGGAGCGAGGTCACGCCATGTTCGACGCCATCCGTAATCGCTACGCGCTCACCTGCCCGTCGCAGGCCGGCACGACCTGGGTCGCCGTGAGCGCCTTCCGCCGCGTGCGACGCCTCCGCGGCGCCTCTGCCCCCGCCGTCTTCCGCGTCGAGTTCGACTGCGAGTGCGGGCAGCGCCACGAGACCCTCGTCTCGCACGACCGGCTCGACTGGGAGCCGCTCGGCAACGAGAGCACCGAGACGTACATGAACCTGCTCACGGGCCGGCGCGAGCTCGTCGCGACCGAGTTCGCCGACCAGGCAACCGACCAGCTCCGCAAGGGCAACTGGCCGTGGACGTTCTGGTGCCATCCGGAGAGCTCGATGCGCCCGGGGTTCCCGTCGTCGCTGCGGTTCGTGACGCCCGAACACCAGCACGGCGACCAGCGCGTGGGCGTGCTCGTGCGGTGCTTCCACTGTGCGCGCCACACCGTCAACATCGTCAGCCGCGACCACCTCGACGTGCCGTGGCACGCCGACCCGGCGATCGAGTTCGTGTCACAGGTCTTCGACGGCGACGAGCTCGAGCCCGAGGAGCGGTTCCGGCACCAGCTCTGGGAAGGCCCGTCGCGCGTGCAGTGGCTCGCCGACGCCGGCTGACGGCTGCGTGATCCGAGCTCGGGTTGGCGCGTTGGAAGGGCAGAACTTGGCGCGTTGGCACGGCGAACTGGTGTTGGACGTCGGTATGCGAGGGCTAACACCAGGTCGGGCGTGCGCGACGTGTCGCGACGTGTCATGCCTGATTGGCCCGCGCTGCGCGCAGCGCTCCCCCAGCCCCTAGTACGTGATGAGCGAGCCGACCTCGTAGCCGTCGAGCTTGTCGCGGCCGTTGAGGAACTCGAGTTCGATCGCGAAGGCGAGGCCCGCCACGACGCCGTCGAGGCGTTCCACGAGCTCGATCTTCGCGCGCGCGGTGCCGCCGGTCGCGAGCAGGTCGTCGCAGATGAGCACGCGCTGGCCCGGGCGGATGGAGTCGATGTGCACCTCGAGCGAATCGAAGCCGTACTCGAGTGCGTACTTGGCGGTGACCGTCGTGTAGGGCAGCTTGCCGGGCTTGCGCGCCGCGACGAACCCGCAGCCGAGGGCGTAGGCGAGCGGTGCACCGAACATGAAGCCGCGGGCCTCGGCGCCGAGCACGAGGTCGGGCTTCCACGGGCGGGCCATGTCGGCGAGCGCGTCGACCGACGTCTTGAAGGCGACGCCGTCGGCGAG
>JAOPYW010000352.1 GCA_025964405.1 Thermoleophilia bacterium
TCTACCAGGACGCCGCGAACGCCCGCCGCGAGGTCACCGCGGCGCTGCACCGCGGCCAGCGCGCCCTCGGCAAGACCCCCTCGCTCGCCACGGCCGAGTTCGGTCCGGCGTCGCCCGCCGTCACGGCGGCCCGGAGGGCCGACTCCGACATCAACCTCGCCATCAGCCACCTCAACGAGGCGTTCGTGCCCTACGTCGAGCCCTTCGGCGGCGTGCACACCCAGGTCAACCTCACCCGCCTCAACGAGGCGCGCGCGCTCATCGCCCGCACGACCGGCGCGGTCGAGACGACGGTGCGCCGCGCCGTCAACGCCGGCTGACCTGGTCGTTCGGTCGTCGTGCTTCGGTGCCGCGCGCTGCGGGCAGGCTCGCAGCGACGAGGTCGACGAAGGAGCACATGACATGGGACGAATCACGCGTGGCTGGAACCTGGCGAAGCTCTCCTGGGGCGTGCTCCAGCGCGATCGTTCCCTCGCGTGGTTCCCGATCCTCTCGTCGATCGCCTCGTTCATCGCCGTGGTCGCCGTCGCGATCCCCGGCTATCTCGTCGTCGGGCTCGACGAACGCTCGGCGGGGCAGTTCGTGGTCGGGGCACTCATCGCCTTCGTCGCGACCTTCGTGGCGATCTACTTCAACGTGGCGCTGGTCTCCTGCGCGCGCCGCTCCTTCGAGGGAGCCGACACCACCGTCGCCGAGGGGCTCGAGGCCGCGAACGGGCGACTGGGCGTGATCTTCCGCTGGGCGCTGCTCGCGACGACCGTGGGCCTGCTCCTGCGCCTGCTCGAGGAGCGCCTGCCGCTCGCCGGCCGCATCGCAGTCTGGATCGTCGGTGCCGCGTGGACGGTCGCGACCTACTTCGTCGTGCCGGTGCTCGCGTTCGAGGAGGTCGGCCCGATCGACGCCCTCAAGCGCTCCGGCACGATCGTCAGGAAGAACTGGGGCGAGGCCGTCATCGGCAACGTCGGCATCAGCGCCGCCGTGTTCCTCGTGTCGGTGCTGGTCGCGCTGCCGCTCGGCGTGCTCGGCATGGTCTCCGTCGGCACGTCGGTCGGCGTGCTCTCCATCGTGCTCTTCGTGCTCGCGGCAGCGGTGCTGCTCGTCGGCGCGATCGTCGGCTCGACCCTCACCCAGATCTTCAACACGGCGCTCTACGCCTACGCGAACACCGGCACGGTGCCGGGCGGCTTCGACGCCGGCGACATGCGTGCCGCCTTCACGGCCAAGAAGCGTGGCGGCCTGCTCGGCTGAGGTCGACTCGGTGATCGGTTCGCATCCCGCCCGTATGTGATGCTCGCGCGATGACTTCACTGACTCGCTTCGTCATCGCCCACCGCCGCTGGGTGATCGCCGTCTGGATCCTGCTCGTGCTGTTCGGTGGCTTCGCCGCCGGCAAGGTCGCCGACCGCTTCCAGACCGACTTCTCGAACCCCGGCAAGCCCGGCTTCGAGGCCAACACGCGCGTGTTCGACGCGTTCGGCAACGGCCGCGCCGAGCCCGTGCAGGTCGTCTACACGACCGAGGATGGCAGCGACGTCACCACGAACGCCGATATCCAGGCGTCGATCGAGGCCGTCACCAAGGCGGCCGGCACCTCGCGGGTCAGCTCCTTCTTCAACACCGACGGGGCGCGCTATTTCGTGTCGGAGTCGGGTGACACGACCTACGCGAACGTCTACCCGACGGGGATCCCGGGCTTCACGATCGATCCGTCGCTGCCGCGCATGGAGGCCGCGCTCGCCAAGACGACACCCGACGGCGTGACCGCGAACCTGACCGGCCTCGCGCCGATCCAGCTGTCGGAGCAGGAGGACGCCGGCCCCGGGCTGCTGCAGGAGGTCATCATCGGCGCATTCGGCGCCCTCATCGTGCTGCTGCTCATCTTCGGCACGCTGCCGGCGGTGCTCATGCCGCTCATGATCGCGATCGCGTCGATCATGACCACCTACGCCGCGGTGTGGGGGCTGTCGTACCTGACCGACGTGTCGCTCATCGTGCAGTTCCTCATCGGCCTCGTCGGCCTCGGCATCGGCATCGACTACGCGCTGCTCGTGATCTTCCGCTACCGCGAGGAGCTCGCGCGAGGCACGCACGACGCGCCCCACTCGGCGCTCATCGAGACCATGCGCCACGCCGGTCACTCGGTGATCGTGTCGGGCTCGACCGTCGCCATCGGCCTCGTCTCGATGGTGCTGCTGCCCGTGCCGTTCATCCGTTCGATCGGGCTCGGCGGCCTGCTGATTCCCGTCGTGTCGGTCGCCGCCACGCTGACGCTCCTGCCGGCCGTGCTGTCGATCATCGGCCCGCGCATCAACCGACTGCGCATCCCGCTCCTGTGGCGCCTCGCGAACCTCGACGACAACCACCAGGGTCGCTTCTGGCCCGGTTGGGCGGCGTTCGTGGTGCGTCGCCCGTGGCCCGTGTTCGTCGTGGGCGCCGTGCTCATCGGCATCCTCGTGTCGCCCGCGTTCGACATCAACCCCGCGAACTCGCAGGTGGCGAACACGCCCGGCGCCGGGCAGGCCGAGCGGGGGCGCGACCAGCTCACGAAGGCCGGATTCCCGCAGGGCGTCTTCGCGCCCGTGCAGGTCGTGCTCGAGCGAGGCGCGAGCGCCGACGACCAGGCGGCGGTCGTCGCCGCGGTCGACGGCACGAAGGGAGTCGTGGGCGCCAGCGCTCCCGAGGGCTGGAGCGCGAAGGGCGTTCGCGTGGTCGAGGTGCAGCAGTCGACCGATCCGGCGACCGACGCGACGGTCGACACGCTCGACCGCGTCAACGCGAAGGTCGACGACCTCGAGCAGTCGGAGGAGCTGGATGCGCAGCGGGTCACCGTCGCCGGCGCGGCGGCGTCGGACGATGACTTCGTGCACTCGGTCTACGACAACTTCCCGTACCTGCTCGCCTTCGTGGTGCTGCTCACGTTCGTGCTGCTGGCGCGGTCGCTGCGCTCGATCGTGCTGCCGCTCAAGGCGGTCATCCTCAACCTGCTGTCACTGGGTGCGGCATACGGCGTGATCGTGTTCGTGTTCCAGCACGGCCACTTCAGCCACGCGCTCTGGGGCTTCCAGGCCACCGACTCGATCGTGTCGTGGATCCCGCTCATGATCTTCGCGTTCCTGTTCGGCATCTCGATGGACTACGAGGTGTTCATGCTCACCCGCATGCGCGAGGCCTACGACGCCGGGCTCGACACGGGCGGGGCCGTGGAGGTGGGCCTGGCCCGCACCGGCAAGCTCGTCACCAGCGGCGCAGCGATCCTCATGTTCACCTTCATCGTGCTGTCGACCGGCCCCGGACCCGACATCAAGGAGTTCGCGATCGGGCTCGCCGCCGGCATCGTGATCGACGCGACGATCATCCGCGTGCTGCTCGTGCCGGCGACGGTGAAGCTGCTGGGCGCGGCGAACTGGTGGTTCCCGGAGTGGGCGCGCAAGGCGCTCCTGCTCAAGCCCGCACCGCCGCGCGGCACGGCCACGCACGTCGACGAGGCCTGATCGGGGCGTTTGCCGCTCCGCCTGCCGGTTACTGGGAGCCGGTGGCCGAAACCGGTTCGGCAGCCGACCCAGGAGGCGACATGCGACTGCCACGTGTGAACCGACGGGCCGTCGTGGTCTGCGCGACGGCGGCGGGAGTCGTGGCCGGGAGCCTCGGCGCGGCGATCGCCTGGGCGCGCAGGCGCGGCTGACCCAGCATGCGGGTGCGTGTGGCCCGCGGGCTTCGTCACGCGGATGGTGCCCCGGTCGAAGTAGCTGCTCGCTACCGGCTCAGGTAGCGAACTGCTACCGCCGGCGACCGACCGGGGCGGTAGCATTCAGCTACCGTGCGCCAGCTCCTCGACCAGCTCCCCGAACCGCTCCGCCAGCAGGCGCTGACGCATCCTGCGTTCGCTTCGGCGCGCGGGGAGTCGTTCGAGCGGCTCGAGTTCCTCGGCGACAGCGTGCTCGACCTGGTCGTGACCGACGCGATCTTCGAGCGGCATCCCGACCTCGACGAAGGTGAGCTCTCGAAGGTGCGCGCCGCGACCGTGAGCCGCGAGGCGTGCGCCGAAGTGGCGCGCGAGGCCGGCCTCGGCGCGGCCATGGTGGAGCTCGCAGCGGACTTCGGTGCGGCCCACGGGGCCACGGCCGAACGCCTCGCGGGGCAGAAGAACGCACTCGCGGCGCTCACCGAGAGCGTCATTGGCGGGGGTTTCCTGGCGCTGGGCTACTCGGCCGTCGCGCCGCTCGTGTTGGCCGCGTTCGAGGATCGAATCACGCACGCCCTCACGCACCGCGTCGACAGCAAGAGCCACCTGCAAGAATTGGCGTCTCGCATGGGCACTGCCGTGTCGTACGACGAAGTGGGAGAGGATGGTCCTCCGCACGACCGTCGCTTCACCATGGCAGCGCGTTTCGTGGGATCGGATGACGCCGCGCGCACGGATGGATCGAGCGGCACGGAGACGGATGTTGGCGAGTTGCAGGCCGAGGGTTCGGGCCGCAGCAAGCAGGAAGCGCAGCAGGCGGCCGCAACGGCGCTGCTCGCGAAGCTGGATCAGGGATAGACAGGGGCAGGGATGCATCTCAAGCGCATTACGATGAAGGGCTTCAAGTCCTTCGCCGACAAGGTGGACATGACGTTCGAGCCCGGAGTGGCCGTCGTCGTGGGCCCCAACGGTTCCGGCAAGAGCAACATCGTCGACGCGATCACGTGGCTGATGAGTTCGGCTCCCCCGAGTGGCCTGCGCGCCGAGACCGGCCAGGACGTGCTCTACCTCGGTTCGGCCGCCCGCCCCGCCGCCCAGTACTGCGAGGTCGAGGCGGTCTTCGACAACGCCGACGGCAAGGTCGACATCCCCTACGGCGAGGTGTCGGTCAAGCGCCGCCTCGAGCGCGGTGGCGACTCCACGTACTCGATCAACGGCTCGACCGTGCGCCGCCTCGACCTGCTCGAGCTGCTCGCCGACACGGGCATCGGCAAGGACATGCACTCGATCATCGGGCAGGGCAAGATCGACCGCCTGCTCGCGGCCAAGCCGCAGGACCGGCGCTCGGCGATCGAGGAGGCTGCGGGCCTCGGCAAGTACAAGCGTCGCCGCAAGCGTGCGCAGCAGAAGCTCGACCGCGTGCGCCTCGACGTCGCCCGCGTGCGCGACATCGAGAAGGAGATGGAGGGGCGCCTGCGCCCGCTCAAGGCGCAGGCCAACGCCGCCAACAAGTATTCGACCGTGCTCGCCGAGCGCTGGACGCTCCAGCTGCTGCTGCACAAGGACGACGTGCGCCGCTCGGGCCTCGAGCTGACCGCGGCCAACACGCGCCGCGACGCCGCCAGGGAGCGCGTGTTCGGGGCCGAGAAGGCCGCGACCGAGCTGCGCACCGAGCGCGACACCGCAGACCGCAAGCTCAAGGAGGCGATGGAGCAGGCGGAGACCGCCCGCACGCTGCTGCAGCGCATCGGTTCGGTCAAAGAGCGCCTGCGCATCCGCCAGCAGGCGTTCGTCGACCGCGCGTCGGCGCTGCGCCGCGACGCCGCCGGTGGCCGCGCGCGCTCCGAGCACGCCGGTCGCGAGCTGGAGCGCTGCGAGCGCGAGCTGACGGCCGTGCAGGCCCGCCTGGTCGTGGTGACCGAGCGCGTCGCCACGCTCAGCAAGGAGCGCGACGAGGTCAACAAGCAGATCCAGGGCCTCGAGCAGCTGTTCAACGACGAGCGCCAGTCGGGTCGCGAGCTCGCGCAGCTCGAGGGTCGCATCGCGGTGCTTCGCGAACGCCGCGAGAACCTCGACACGCGCATCGCCCGGGTCGCATCCGACCTCGGCACGCTGCGCGCGCAGCGGCTCGAGCTCAACGCCCGCCAGACGTCGCTCGCCGAAGCCGTGACGAAGGCCGACGCCGAAGTCGCGACCACGCTCGCGGCCAAGGTCGCCGCGGAGGCGGCCCAGGCCCAGATGCAGACCGCGCTCGATGCGGCGCGCATCCGGGTCGACGCCGCCCGCGCGGAGGCCGCCAAGCTCGAGGAGCGGCAGGCCATGGCCGTCGCGCGTATCGAGCTGCTCGACGAACGCCTGCTCACCATCGAGGCCGCCGACGGCGACCACCACGGCTTCGAGCGGCTCGCCGACTCGTTCGACGTGAAGACCGGCTTCGAGCGCGCGCTCGCCGTCGCACTCGACGACGACGCCGAGGCGCTCGTCGTGCCCGACCGTGACGCGCTCGTGGCGTTCGCCAACCGCGTCGCCGGCCGCACCGTGCGCGCCTTCGTGCCGCAGGCGCCCAGCTCCCCGACGACCACCACCGCCGGCGCGTCGCTGCCGGGCACCGCCCTGAGCGACCTCGTGCAGCTCCACGACGGGCAGCCCGCCCAGCTCG
>JAOPYW010000374.1 GCA_025964405.1 Thermoleophilia bacterium
TCGTCGAGACCACCGACATGGCCGCACACCTCCTCCTCGACCGCCTGCGCGAACGCCTCGCGATCGCGGTCGCCGAGGGCATCGTGCCGCGCGGCACCGGCATCAGTGCCGGCTGCGCCGGGTTCCCGACCGAGGCCGACTGCGCGCAGGACCTGCTCGTGCTCGCGGATCGCCGCCTCTACGACGACAAGCGTGCCCGCAAGGCACGCCCGCCGCAGGTCATGTCGTACGTGACGCCCGACGCGGGACCCAAGCCCGCCGCGCTCGCACCCAGCTCCACACCGGCACCCGCCGCCCCCGACGCCGTGCGCATCCAGCACGTGCCCGACGCGGAGACCCGTCGCGTGGTAGAAGCTGCACGGCAGGCGATCGACGATGCGCGCGCCCGCGCGGAGCAGCTCGACCAGGCTGCCGAGACGCCGCACACCTGATACCGTTGCAGTCTGCAACGATTATGGGGATCCGTGAGTACTTCCACCACCAGCTCCAGCAGGGCCACACCTGCGCGCTCTGCCGCCATCCGCGTCGTGATCTGCGACGACCAGGCGCCCTACCGCTTCTACCTGCGATCGCTCCTCGAGCAGGAACGCGACCTCGACGTCGTCGGTGAGGGGTGGCACGGCGGCCAGGCCATCGAACGCTGTCGCGACCTGCAGCCCGACATCCTCGTGATCGACCTCGACATGCCGGTCATGGATGGCTACACGGCCATGCAGCGCGTGCGCGTGGTGGCACCCGAGACCCGCATCTGCGTGCTCACCGGCAACGACCTCGGGGTCGTCGCGGAGACCTCGAGCACCTCGGGCGCCGACCTCGTCTTCGCCAAGTCGACCGCACCGGACGAGATCGTCGCAGCACTGCGCGCGCTTGCCACGCGGGCGGTCACCACCGCCTGACGCTGCGTCGCACGATCAGCGGTCGGGCAGGGCACGTCGCGCCTCGCCGAGCGCGACCGTGAGTTCTTCGGGGAGCGGACACGCGACCTCGACGGGCTCGCCCGTGCGGGGGTGTGGGAACGACAGGCGCGCGGCGTGCAGGAACTGTCGGTCGAGCCCGAACTCGGGGGAGGTCCCGTACTGCTCGTCGGCAACCACCGGGTGGTCGATCGCCTGCATGTGCACGCGGATCTGGTGGGTGCGCCCGGTCTCGAGCTTGAGCTTGAGCAGCGTCGTCGTCGGCAGGACCTCCTGGATGACGAAGTGCGTGATCGCCTCCTGCGGGAAGTCGGTGTCGATCGATCGCTTCGTGGAATCGCGCACGTCGCGCCCGATCGGTGCCTCGACGCGACCGGCCCGGCTCGCCACGTGTCCGTTGACGAGCGCGAGGTATTCGCGCTTGGCGGTGCGCTCGCGGAGGGCGAGCTGCAGCTGGCGCTGGGCGAGGTGGTTCTTGGCGAGCATCATCACGCCCGACGTGTTCTTGTCGAGGCGATGCACGACTCCCGGGCGATACATCACGGGGTCGTCGTTGTCGGCGAGGTTCACGCCACCAGCGGCGAGCAGCTCGACGAGGGTCAGCTGGCGGTACCCGGGCGCCGGGTGCACGACCATGCCCGCGGGCTTGTCGACCACGAGCACGTCGTCGTCCTCGTAGAGCACGTCGACGGGCGCCTGCCCCTCGTAGGTGCGGGGTGCGGGCTCGGCGAGCTCCGCGTCAGGCACCTCGATCACGAAGCCGTTGCGCACCTTGTTGCTCTTGATCGCCGGGCGACCGTCGATCGTGACGAGCCCGTCCTCGATCAGCTTCTCCGCACGCGAGCGCGACCCGATGCGCTCGATCGCGCCCAGGAAGCGGTCGATGCGCTGCCCGTCGAAATCCTCGTCGACCGTGACCTTCATGCTGCTTCCTCGCGTGATTCGCGGCGCATCGTCAGCAGCTGCGAGAGCAGCACGAGGATGACGCCTGCGGTGATGCCGACATCCGCCACGTTGAAGGTCGGGAAGCGCGGGAACTGCAGGAAGTCGACCACGTACCCATCCTTCACGCGGTCGACCAGGTTGCCGAGCGCGCCGGCGGTGATGAGCGAACCGCCCACCACCATGAGCAGGTCATCCGGATCGACGCGGGTCATGAAGTAGAACAGCAGTGCGCCCACGATGAGCGTGCCGATCACCACCAGGGACCCCGCGTTCGAGAAGAGCGAGAACGCGATCCCGTAGTTGCGGGTCGAGTGGATCGCGAACGCGTCGCCGAACACCTCGTGGCGCTCGTAGAGCTTGAGGTCGGTCGTGACCCGCAGCTTCGTGTAGCGGTCGAGCAGGAACCAGCCGACCGCGATGACGACGAACAGGATGCGTGACTTCACGCCTCGGCGTGCTCCGCATGCGTGCGCGCCCACGGCAGCGCCTGCAGGCGCTCGAAGTCGATCGGCGTGCCGTCGACCTCGCAGATGCCGTAGGTGCCCGCGTCGAGGCGCTCGAGCGCGGCGTCGATCTCGGCGAGCAGGCGCACCTCGTGCTCCTCGAGGGCCGCGTCGCGCGACCGCAGGAAGGTGTCGGTGCCCTGGTCGCCGATGTGCGTCTCGAGGCCGTGCTCCTCGGTGGTGTTGCTGAGCGACGTCGAGAGCTCTTCGGAGAGGTCGGTCACGTTCCCCTGGATGCGCGTTCGCTCGCTGTCGAGCTGGGCGCGGAGTTCGGAGAGCTGGTCGTCGGTCAGGGCCATGGAGGAATTCCTCGGGTAGAAGGCTTGGCGTCGTCGCAACGCGACGGACGCCCTCATGCTGTCACGTACCCGCAACGGCGTCGAGCAAGCCTCCGCGCAGCGCCGTCAGTAGTCGGCGAACGACGGCTCGTCGGCGGTCTCGGTGACCTGCGACGCGTCGGCGGTGCGCGACGACTTGTGGTTCGCGTCGAACGTGGGCGGCGCGTCGAAGAACGCGTCGGCGACCTCACCCTTCGCGGTCGTTCGTCGTAGGTCGGCGGCGAGGCCCGCGGTGCGCGACGCCTCGCCCTCCTCCACGACCTCGGTGCGCTCGGTCACGGGCACGATCGGTGACGTCACCGGAGTCGTGGCGACCGGCTCGCCGGTCTCGCTCGCCTCGAGGCGCTCGGCCGCCGCGGCGATGTCGGCCGCGCGCAGCTCCTGCGTGTTCGAGGAGCGCAGCTCGGTCGCCTCCGGATGCGCGTTCACGACGGCGCGGAAGGTCGCGGCGCCGTCGGCCACGAGCTGCTCGGTGTCGTCGAGGTGGCTGATGATCGCGCCCGACAGCGCGCGCAGGCGCTGACGCGCCTCCTGCTCGGCACCGTGCAGGTCGCGCAGCACCATCTCGAGCCGCTGCTTGTCCTCATGCGCCGCGTGGATGATGTCGCGCGCCTTCTGGCCGGCCTCGCGCATCACCAGGTCGCTCTCGCGACGGGCCTGCTCGTGTGACTTCTCGGCGCTGTCCTGCGCGAGGAGCAGCGTGTTCTTGAGCTGGTCCTCCATCTGCTCGAAGCGCGTGAGGCGCTCCTTGATGCGCTCGTTCTCCTCGCGCACGTCGGCGCGGTCCTCCCACAGCTGCTGGAGGGAACGGTGGACCTCGTCGACGAACTGGTCGACGTCGTGGGCCTTGTAACCGAAGGGCGCGCGGGCGAACTCGCGGCGCTCGACTTCGAACGGTGACAGCGTCATGTGGATCTCCTCGTCGACGGTTCAGGCAGCACGCCACGGCGCACGCCTGTCGCTACAAGGCTGAAGCATGACTCGAAGGTAGGACGCAGCAGCGGAAGCTGCGGGATCCCGCATCCGTCCCGGCGTGGTGCAACGGTCGCACCGGCGCCTTCGAAGTACGGGCAGGCATACGCGCGGGGGCGCGCACCAACGGGGGGTTGGCATGGCTGCACCGATCACACGTCCGACCAGGTTGCCGGCATGACGGCGCTCGCGCCCGTCGCACGGTCGGTGCTCATCAGTCGCGTGCCGCCACGCGAACTCGCAGCGATCGCGGAGTTCGCGGGTCGCGACGCGTCGGCGATGCGTCCCGACGACTGGCGCGCCCTGATGGGCCTCCTCGACGCGAAGACCGGGGCTGCCGAGGCCTTCGCCACACGACCCGACTCGGCGATGTGGCGCAATCGCGCGCGCATCCGCGAGCTCATCGTCGAGGGCGACGACATGGGCGCCACGCTGCTCGCCCAGCTGCGGGTCGACCTCGGTCGCGGCTTCGGGGTGCAACCGGCAGCCCTCACCGACGGCGCTCGTGGCGCCCACCTGCTCGCCCGGTCGGAGCTCCCGAGTTTCCTCGCAGACTCGAAGGTCGGCACGACGCTCTTCCATGCCACCCGCAACGACGCGACCTACGCCAGCATCGTCGACCGCGGGTTCGACCTCGGTCACGTGGTCCAGGCGATGTACGGCCGCGGCATCTACGCCTCGACCGTGCCCGAGGACTTCGGCCAGCGGTTCGTGGAGCTGGCCGTTCGCTCCCGCAAGCCACTCGTCGTGACGACCGAGGAGGGATTCGACGCGTCGGTCGATGCACTCCGCGCCGCGGCGAACCCGGCCGCCGCAACCGATCGACGGCAGCTGCTGCTCGACGCCGGATACGACTCGGTCATCGTTCGCACCGAGCGGTCTGACTGGGTGGTCGCGCTCCGGGATCAGGACACGCGGGTGGTCGTCGCCGATGATGCGCTCGATCGGCGTGCGCCGACGCCCATGCATCTCGCCGGCATCACGACCTGACGGCCGGACGGCCGCGCGTCACTCCGCGCCGACAGCCCGTGCGAGCAGGCTGATGACCAGGTTGCCGCCGAACTGCAGCACGATGATGGCGACGAGCGCCGACAGGTCGAGCTGCTGCATGCCGATGCGCACCGGCGGGACGAAGCGGAAGAGCCGGATGTACGGCTCGACGACGCTGTCGAGGAACTTCCTGATCGCGAGCACCGTCGAGTTGTAGGCGAGCGACGGCGAGACCATCGGCAGCCACGAGATGAGGGCCCACGCGAGCACGCAGATCGTGTAGATCTGCAGGAAGGCTCGCAATACGGTGATCAGGTCGTTCATGTGACTGGTTTCCCCTTGTGCCTAGCCGAGTTCGCGTGCGCGATCGCGCGCGGCCACGACGGCATCGATGATGGATCCTCGTACGCTCGACCGCTCGAGCTGTGCCAGGCCGGCCGACGCGGTACCGCCCGGTGAGGTGACCATGCGCCGCAGGTCGCTGCAGCTCATGCCCTCGACCGCCAGCATCTCGGCGGTGCCTGACATGGTCGTCAGTGCAAGTTCACGCGCGACGCCCGCACCGAGCCCGCTCACGATCGCAGCATCCTCGAAGGCCTCGACGATGAGGCCGAAGAAGGCAGGGCCGGAGCCTGACACGGCAGTCGCGGCGTCGAAGAGCCGCTCCTGCAGTTCGACGAGCGTGCCGAGCGCACCGAACGCGGCGATGGCGGCGTCGACGGTCGGTGACGTGGCGCGCCCGCGGGCGTAGACCAGCGTGCCGGCGTTGACCTTCACGGGCACGTTCGGCATGAAGCGAACCACGGGCACGCG
>JAOPYW010000133.1 GCA_025964405.1 Thermoleophilia bacterium
CGGGCGCGTGCACGAGCTGCCGTGCGAGGGCGAGCATGCCGATGGTGAGCCCGAGCAGGGCGAGTGACACCGGCAGCCCACGGCCCAGCCCGGCGGGCCAGTCGGGCGCGAAGACGCCCGCGGCCAGGGGCGCGCCGATGACGACGACGAACATGGCGAGCGTGCGCCAGCGGGCGGCGGTCAGCGGATGCGAGCGGGGCACCGTGCCACCACCGTGGTTCCAGGCGGCGAGCGCCAGCAGCGCTGCCCCGACGGGAATGCCGAGCGTCGTCACCAGCGCGACGACGAGGTCGCGTGTACTCCGCGAACCTCCGTCGAGAGCGGGCTCGATCGACGCCGGCACGAGCCGCCAGGCCAGCAGCAGCAGCGCGGTGCCGGCCACGAACCACGGCAGCACGCGCAGGAGGATCGCCATCGTGTGGGCGAACGGACCGCGGGCACGGCCATCGGGACCAAGGTCGTGTCCGGGCGGCGTCGGGTCGTCGGCCGGGCGCAGGTCACGCAGCGCCGACGCCACGAGCTGCTCCACGTCGCGGCCGTCACGTGGGGCGAGCGCGACCCCGGCATCAACGACCGGGTGCCCCGCACGCGCGAGCGCGGAACCGAGACGGCGCACGGCCGCGGCCGACTCGAAGGCGCCGGCGCCCCACAGCTCCACCGCCACCCGCTGGTCACCGAGCAGGAAGGCCTGCTCCTCCTCGCGCATCGCAGATCGCAGCACGATCGTCGCGTGCGTGAACCGCGAGCCGCGGATCCGCAGGGCGGCGACGCCGATCTCGGTGCGCGAGGTCGCGGCCCACGCGAGCTCCGCGCCGAGCCGCACCGGGAGCGCACTGCGCGGGAGCAGCCCGGTGACGGGATCGACGAGCTCCTCCTCCGCCGAGTGCAGGTCGCGGCGCAGCAGCACCGCTGAGCGCTGCACGCCCACGGCGAGCACGAGCAGGAAGGCCGCGACCGCGCCCAGTACGGCGACGGCGGCGACCGGTAGGTCACGGAGCTGGTCGAGCACGTCGCTCACGTGACGCCCTCCTGCACCGCGGCGGCCGCCCGCTCGAGCACCGCGCGCGCATCACCGTCACCGGCGCCACGCCATACCACCTCGCCGAAGGCGAGGCGCTCCCGCGGCGCCGACGCACCGATGCGTCCGAGCAGGTCCTCGCGCTCGCTCGCCGACAGGTCGGGCCGTGCGATGCAGACCACGCGCTCGTCGAGGCGGAACGCCACCTCGGGCACCCGGATCGAGTCGTGGAGCAGGCGCCCGAACCGATCGGGGTTGCCGTCGAGCACCGTCACCATGCCGACCCACACCGTGCCGCCACCGCGACCGGCCCGCTTGAGCTCGGCGGCGATGCGCTGGAGGCACGTGCGTCGATCGAACAGCCCGGTCTCGGGGTCGCGGGGTACCTCGAGCCATGCCTGCTCGACGGTGCGCAGCAGCCGACGTCGGCGCACGAGCCCGTCGACCACGGCGACGAGCGAGAGCAGCGCGACGAGCACGAGCGCGATGGGGAGGGCGACGTCCACGAGCGCCTATCCTACGCGGTCACTCCCAGCCAGCGCCGTGGGCGGTGCCGTACATCTCCCGATGCACCATCGCCGCGTAGGTGTCGGTCATCGAGGCGACGTGGTCGATCACGAACCGAACGCGCTGCGGGTCACCAGCTTCGGCCACGAGGGCCCACTCGTCCTGGTAGGGCAGCATGCCCGGCTCGTCGAGGAACCCGTCGACCAGCTGCCGGATGATGCGGCGCTGCCCGTACCGGCGCGTCACCAGCTCCGGCGGCTCGATGAGCCACACCCAGATGATCGACTTGAGCACCGCGATGTGTCGCTGCAGCGGCTCGTTGTCGTTCCACCGCAGCGTGCCGCCCTCGGTGACCCGGCGCAGCATGTCGTCGGTGAGTGCCGAGCAGAAGCTCTTGAGCCCGCCCTCACTGCGACGGCTGCGATCGAACGGCCCCCGCGCCCAGTCGCTCGTCGCGAGTGAGCCGAACAGGGCGCGCAGCTCCTGCTCCACGTCGGCGTGGCTCGCGAACATGCCCGGGTAGCGGCGCTCGGCGAGGGTCGCGATGCGCTCCACCGCCCACGGCTCGAGCTGCACGATCTGGTCGATCGGGATGAGCCGCGCCCACGTGCCGTCCTCGATGTCGTGCACCGCGTAGGCGATGTCGTCAGCGGCCTCCATGATGTCGCCGGCGATCGTGCGCTGGGCCTGGCTCGCGTCGCCATCCCACAGCCAGTCGAAGTAGGCCTGGTCGTCGGCGTTGTCGTACACCCCGAACTTCGAGACGTCATCGGCGATCGCCGTGCGCTCGGTCCACGGATACTTCGTCATCGCACGTAGGGTCGCGCGCGTCAGGTCGAGCCCGAGCGGGCGCCCCACCGGCGACTCCAGCCGCTGGTACTTCTTGGGTTCGAGCAGCGTCACGATGCGGAAGCTCTGGGCGTTGCCCTCGAACCGCATGCCCCACCTGGCGCGCAGCAGCTCGTCGAGCGCCTCCTCGCCGGTGTGCCCGAACGGCGGGTGCCCGAGGTCGTGCACGAGGCACGCGGCCTCGACGAGGTCGGGCAGGTGCTCCTCACGTTCGACGACCTGCTCCCACGACCCGTCGAGCAGCCGCTTCGAGATCGCGCGCCCGAGTTGCGCGCACTCGATCGTGTGGGTCAGCCGCGTACGGAAGAAGTCGATCGAGTGCACGCCGACGATCTGCGTCTTGCGCTGCAGGCGACGGAAGGCGTGCGAGTGCACGATGCGGTCGCGGTCGACCTCCACCGGTGATCGCGGGTCGTCGGGCTTGCGCTTGGCGACACCCATGCGCGCGTAGACATCGATCGCATGCTGGGGAGCTGACGCCGCAGCGTCGCGCCCGTTCGCGTTGGAACCGGAGCTGGGTGGCGTCAACGTCATGGTCACATGCTAGCGGCGGCAGCGGAGGTCACCCCCTCAGGCCCGTGCGACGACCGTCACCCAGCGCCGCGCCGCGACGTTGCGCGATCGATCCCACCCGTGCACCTGGATGCGCAGCCGAACGCGTCCGCCCGGCGGGGTGCGGTTGAGGAGCTGTCCCACGGCGTTGCGGTCGCCGAGGTTGATCACGACCGTGCGCCAGGACGGCGAGAACGCGAGGGTCGAGCGCATGTGCCCGAACCGCTGGATGCGCAGACGCCACAGCGAGCGCTCGCTCGCGCGCACTCGCAGCACGAGCCGGTTGGTGCGCTGGAGCTCGCCGGGAGCGCCGCGTCGAACCTCCACTCGCAGGGACGGCGCCACGCGATCACGGGCGCTCATCACAGCCGCAGGTCGGGGCGCCGCCGCGCGACCACCTGCGACGACCGCGGCAGGAATCGGAATGGAGCTGGGCCCCGCCACGGAGGCCGGCGCCGTGACGTCGACCACCGGCTTCGTCGTCGGCGGGGCTGCCTCGCTGACCGCGCGCTCCCGCACCGCGACGTGTCGCTCGACACGGAGTTCATTGCCCGCGGCATCGCGCACCAGCACCACGACCACATGCGCGCCGGGCTCGAGCTGGAGCGGCACGTGCATGTGGGCGCCTTCGAACACGACGGGCACCGACTCTCCATCGACATGTGCCTCGACCGCGCTGACGCCCGTGTGCTCGTCGAACACGTCCACGTCGAGTGCGTGGACCACGCCCGCATCGAGGACCGCCGGCAGATCCGCCTCCATCCGCGCGCCGTCGAGGAGCAACTCGGTCATCGTGGGCGGCTCGGCGTCGACGGCAACCTTGAACCGCACGCGCACGCTCGCCGAGGAGCCATCCGCATGCACGACGGCGAGGCGCACGGTGACGACGTCACCGACGAGGGCCGCTGCGCGGGGCACGAAGGTCACCGTGTGCGCATTGATGTCAGCTGTCTGTTCGCGTTCCACCGCCCCGGTCACGGTTGCGGTTCCCGCGACCGCACTGCCGTCCGACATGCCGGCATCCCAGGTCAGGGTGACCGACAGTCCTGCATGCAGCTCGGTCCCAGCTGGCAGTTCGCGGCCCGCGAGGAACGGGCCGTCGATGCGGACCACCACTGGCGGTTCCTCCGCCGCCGCGCACGCAGTGCCGGGAGCTGCGAGCAGCAGGCACAGGCCCAGGAGGCAGGTCAGGAGCGGTATCGGGAAGGTGCGAGCAGGAGTCATGGTACCGAGGTATCAGTCGGTCGCCGACCTGCATATCGCCCTGCGCGGCAACGACACACTTTCGTCACGGTGCCGCGACCGATTCGTGACGGACGTCACTCCCGCGCGCGTTTTTGTTGGCCAGCGGACGCCCGGCCGCAACATGTGAGCATTCCCTCCCGATGAGCTGGTACGGATCCCATGGGTCCGAGCTGTGGTCGGGACGCTGCAGCTGGCACATCACGGGACACGGGACACAGGAACCATGACTTCGATCAACACCGCGCGTGCGCTGGCGCAGCCGCGCACCGGTACGCCACCGCCGGCACCTGCACAGGACGACGCGAGCACCACGACAGCCCCGCGCGGCACATCGGTCGGCGCCCCGCTCCTCATCGGTGGCGCCGCCCTCGCTGTCGCCGGCGTGGTGCTCGGCGTCCGCCTGCTCCGGCCCGTCGCCAGCAAGGTGATCGGCACGGTCGAGGGCGTCGAGCTCCTCTCGAACCCGCGCATGTCGCGCTCGACGCAGAAGGTCTACAGCTGGGGCGTTCCCAAGGAGGGAACGGTCTTCGGGGTCGCGCCCAAGCCTGCCGTCTCGATCGAACACGTCGACCAGGGCGGGCTCGGCGACTGCTGGAACGTAGCTGGCATGGGAGCCATCGCGTACCGCGAACCGGAGACGATCACGAACATGGTCCGCGAGTCGGGTGACCACGTCATCGTCGCGCTGCCGAACCGCACCGTGGCGCTGACTCGCGAACTGCCGCTCCGCAGCCAGGACGGCGGGCCCGGCTACGCCGGCCGCCTGCAGGACGACCCCGTGCTCTGGCCGTCGTACATCGAGAAGGCGCAGGCCGCGGTGCTCCCCAACGGGTACCGCTCGCTTGAGGGCGGGTTCGGACGCACGTCGTTCGAGCAGCTGCTCGGTGCAGCACCCGCATCCAGGCGGTCGACGGGCTCCGTGACCCAGGACATCGCGGCCGCCTTCCGCACCGATCGTCCGACCGTGGTCGGCGTCAGGTCGAACGTGCACGAGGTCAACCTCCACGGCAGCCACGAATACGTCGTGACCGACGTCGCCGGCGAGGGAGCCGACCTGAAGGTCACCCTGTTCAACCCCTGGGGTGAGCAGCACCCGACGCGGGCGCTCGGGGAGGCCGACCTGCGTGGCGTGATCAACGAGGTCGCGACCCCCGACTACTTCATCTGACGCCGACGACGGCGGTCGCTGCGACCAGCTCCCCGATCCGTCCTGCGAGGCTCGCGGCATCACGCTCGACCAACGCGACGAGCGCGCTGCCCACGATGACCCCGTCGGCGTGCGGCGCGAGTTCAGCGACGTGCTCCGGCGTCGACACGCCGAATCCCACGGCGAACGGTGTGTCACCCGCGAGGTTCCGCACCCGGTCGAGCAACTCCACGGTGCTTGACGCGACGTCGGCGCGCGCGCCGGTCGTGCCCGTCGTCGCCACGCAGTAGAGGAATCCGGTCGACGCCGCCGCCAGTTGCGCGATGCGCGCGCCGCCCGTCACCGGCGTCACGAGGAAGGTGACGCCCAGCTCGACCGACCCCGCCGCCGCGAGCAGCTCCCCCGACTCCTCGAGCGGCATGTCGGGCACGATCAGGCCGTCGACCCCCGCGGCCGCGGCGTCAGCGCAGAACCGTTCGACGCCGTAGCGCGCGAGCGGGTTGACGTAGCCCATGAGCACGATCGGCAGCGTGGCTCCAGCGGCGCGAACGCGTCGCACGACGTCGAGGCATCCGGCGACCGACATGCCCGCGTCGAGCGCGACGCGCGTGGCGTTGCGAATCGTCTCGCCGTCGGCGAGCGGATCACTGAAGGGCACGCCGAGTTCGATGACGTCGGCCCCGGCGGCCGCAGCCTCGAGCACCAGGTGCACCGTCGTGTCGGCGTCGGGGTGCCCGCAGACGAGGTAGGGAACGAGCGCGGCGCGCCCGTCGGCCGCAGCGGCCGCGAAGGCGGCTCGCAGGTCACGCGTAGACATGCGGAGCTCCCGGGGCGGGGTGGTGGTCGTCGCCGGCGTCGGCGAAGTTCATCGAGGTCACGCCGTGGGCCGCGCGGTACTGCATGATCGTCGCGAGATCCTTGTCGCCGCGGCCCGACACCGTGACGAGCACCGTGTCGCTCGCGGGGCGGCCGGCGGCGATGTCGAGCGCGAGCGAGATCGCGTGCGCGCTCTCGACGGCCGGGATGATGCCCTCGAGGCGGCACGTCAGCTGCAGCGCGGCCATCGCCTCGTCATCGGTGACGCCGGTGTAGGTCGCGCGGCCCGTCGCCGCGAGCTGGGCGTGCTCGGGTCCGACGCCCGGGTAGTCGAGGCCCGCGGAGATCGAGTGGGTCGGCAGCACCTGCCCGTCGTCGTCCTGGATGAGCATGGTGCGCGCACCGTGCAGCACGCCGATCGAGCCGGCCGCGACCGACGCCGAGTGGCGCGGCGTGTCGATGCCGTCACCCGCTGCCTCGGCGCCCCGCAGCTCCACCGCACCGTCACCGGCGAACGGCATGAACGTGCCGATGGCGTTGGAGCCGCCGCCCACGCACGCGACGACCACCGAGGGCAGCTCACCGCCGAGCAGCTCGAGCGACTGGGCGCGCGCCTCGTGGCCGATCACCGACTGCAGGTCGCGCACCATCGTCGGGAAGGGATGCATGCCGACGGCCGAACCGAGCAGGTAGTAGGTGCCGTCGGGGTCGGCGACCCAGTCGCGGATCGCGGCTGACACGGCGTCGGTGAGCGTGCGCTGCCCCTCGTCGACGGGGCGCACCTCGGCGCCGAGCAGCTCCATGCGCAGCACGTTGGGGTGCTGGCGCTCGATGTCGTGCGAACCCATGTAGACGACGCACGGCATGTCGAGCAGTGCACAGGCGGTGGCGGTCGCGACACCGTGCTGGCCCGCGCCCGTCTCGGCGATGACGCGCTTCACGCCGAGGCGCCGGGCGAGCAGCACCTGGCCGAGGGCGTTGTTGATCTTGTGCGCACCGGTGTGCGCGAGGTCCTCGCGCTTGAGCAGGAGCTGTGCGCCGCCGGCGTGGGCGGTCAGGCGCGGCGCGACCTGGAGGGGCGTGGGACGCCCGACGAAGCTGCGGCACATGCCGACGAACTCCTGCAGGAAGGCCGGGTCGGTGCGGGCGGCGCTCCAGCCCTCGACGATGCGACCGGCGACCGGCACGAGCACCTCGGGGATCCAGCTGCCGCCGTAGTCGCCGAAGCGGCCGTGGGCGTCGGGCATGGGAGCTGCGTCGAGGCGGAAGGTGTCGAGGTGGTCGGTCATGCGGTGCCTTCGGGAAGGTGGGTGAGCTGGGCTGCGTGCGCGGCGGCGACGAAGGCGCGCATGCGTTCGGGATCCTTGACGCCCTCGGCGTTCTCGATGCCGCTGGAGACGTCGACGAACGCCGGGCGAACGGTGCGCACGGCGTCGGCGACGTTGACGGGGTCGAGGCCGCCGGCGAGCCCGCGGGCGCCGGGTGCGAAGAGTTCGGCCAGCAGGTCGGCCTCGATGCGCGCTCCGGTGCCGCCCCCGTCGTCGTTGCCGGGAACGACGGCGTCGAAGAGCACGCGCGCGCCCCGGGCCTCCCACCGCAGGGCAGTGGCGGCGAGGTCGGCGATCGTCGCGGCGTCGGCTGCATCGGGCACGCCGATCGCGCGCACCAGCGGCACTGCGTCGCCGAGCGCATCGGCCACGGCAACGGCGTAGGCCTCGTCTCCCGTCAGCTGCGCCGCGTCGACGTTGACGGCGGCGATGAGTGCGGGAACATCGGCCGGCGGCGTGCGGCCGACGACACCGACGACGAGCGGCGGGAACCGTTCGACCTCGGCCGCCCCACGACGCGCGACCTCCGCGAGGTGGCGCGCCCAGCTGACGGCGACGAAACGACGGGCGCCGGGTACCAGCACGATGCCCAGCTGGTCGCCGCCGGCGAGCAGCGCACCGGCGACGTCGGTCTCGGTGCGCAGGCCGCAGAGCTTCACCTGGATGCGCGGGTGGTCGGCGGGCACGCTCATGCGCGCGGCTCCCCCGGCCCCACCGCGCGCAGCGATGCGAGCAGGTGGTCGGGTCGTGCACTGCGCATGAGCGCTTCGCCGACGAGCACCGCGTCGACACCGGCCGCGCGGACCCGCTCGGCGTCGGCCACGAGCTTGACGCCGCTCTCGGCGACGAGCAGCCGATCGGCCGGCACGCGCGGGGCGAGTCGCTCGACCACAGCGAGATCGACCGCGAAGGTCGTGAGGTTGCGACTGTTGATGCCGACGAGCTGTGCGCCGGCGGCGAGCGTCCGCTCCAGTTCGGCCTCGTCGTGCACCTCCACCAGCGCCTCCATGCCGAGGGAATGGGTCACCTTGAGCAGCGTGCGCAGGGCCTCCTCCTCGTGGAGGGCTGCGATGAGCAGCACGGCATCGGCGCCGTAGCGCGTCGCCTCCCAGATCTGGAACTCGTCGAGGATGAAGTCCTTGCGCAGCACGGGCGTGGCGCCGCTGGCGGCGCGCGCGGCGGCGAGGTCGGCGAGGTCGCCGCCGAAGTGGTCGGGCTCGGTGAGCACGCTGATGCCTGCGGCGCCGTGCTCGGCGTAGCCACCGGCCCGCGTCGCCGGGTCGGCGTCGAGGTCGATCGCACCGACGCTGGGGGAACGTCGCTTGACCTCGGCGATCACTGCGAGTTCACCGATCTCGCGGCGCGCCCGGATCGACGCCATGAGCGAGCGTGCGCGCGGCTGCGCGTGGGTGATCCCGTCACGCTCCCCGGCTCCCTCGCCGGCGTACCAGGCGTCGATGCGCACGTCGAGGCGCGCGCGCACGTCACGCACGATGTCGTCGAGGTAGGTGCCCTGAGCTCCTGCGGTCATGCGGTCACCATGCCCACGTCGCCGACGGCGATCCACGCACGCAGTCGCGCCTCCGCGCCGCCGGTCGAGATGGAGCGACGAGCGAGGTCGATTCCCTCGGCGATGTCGCCGGCCCGGTCGGCTGCCACGAGGGCGGCACCGGCGTTGAGCAGCACGACGTCGCGCAGCGGCGCCGCTGCGGAACCGTCGAGCACGCTGCGCAGCAGCCCGGCGTTGCGTTCGGCGTCGCCGCCGGCGATCGCGCTGACGGGTGCACGCACGAGGCCGAGCTGTTCGGCGTCGACCACGGTCACGACCACCGAGTCGGGCGTGACGTCGAACATCGTGCTCGGAGCGCCGAGCGACAACTCGTCGAGCCCGTCGCCACCGTGCACGACGAGGGCGCGCTCGGTGCCGAGCTGCTGCAGCACCTGCGCGAGCTTGCGCGCCGCGTCGATGTCACTGACACCCACCACCTGGCGGGTGACTCCCGCCGGATTGGTGATCGGTCCGAGGTAGTTGAACGCCGTGCGCATGCCGAGGGCGCGTCGTGGTCCGGCGGCGTGGCGCATCGATGGATGGAAGACCGGCGCGAAGAGGAAGGCGAAGCCTGCGGCTTCGAGTGTGGCGGGCACGCTCGCCGGGTCGGTCTCGAGGCGACCGCCGAGCGCTTCGAGCACGTCGGCGCTGCCGCAGCTCGAACTGACGGCACGGTTGCCGTGCTTGGCCACGATCGCACCGGCGCCGGCCGCGACGAAGGCTGCTGCCGTCGAGACGTTGAACGTGCCGGCGCCGTCGCCGCCGGTGCCGCAGGTGTCGATCGAGCCTGCGGGCGCGTCGACGGCCACCACGTGTGCACGCATCGATTCGGCGAACCCGGCGAGCTCGTCGATGCTCTCCCCGCGCGCGTGCAGCATGGCGAACAGCGCACCGAACGCGGCATCGGGGCAGTCACCCCGCATGACGGCATCCATCACCTCGCGCGCCTGCGCGCGCGTGAGCTCCTTGCCGTCGGCCAGGAGGTGCAGTGCGTTCGTGACCTCGCTCATGCGGCCTCCTCGACCATCGCCAGGAAGTTCGTGAACAGTTCGTCGCCGCGCGGCGTGAGGATGCTCTCCGGGTGGAACTGCACCCCGTGCATCGGCAGCTCGCGATGGCGCAGGCCCATGAGCACGCCATCCGGGGTGCGGGCGTTGACCAGGAGCGGCCCGGGAAGCGGCGCCTCACCGACCACGAGGGAGTGGTAGCGACCCGCGTCGAAGCCCTGCGGCATGCCACGGAAGAGGCCCGTCTCGTCGTGTTCGATCGGGCTCGCCGAACCGTGCACGACCCCGCCGAGCCGCACGATGTCGCCGCCGAACGCAGCTCCCATGCACTGCATGCCGAGGCAGACGCCGAGCAATGGGATGCGCCGTTCGGCGGCGGCATGGATCATCGCGACGCTGACGCCGGCCGTGGCCGGACCCCCGGGGCCGGGCGAGATGCAGATCGCATCGGGCTCGAGCGCGAGCAACTCGTCGACGGTGGCGACGTCGTTGCGCACGACCTCCACCTCCGCGCCGGCCATCGTGAGCGCGCCCGCCACGTTCCAGGTGAAGCTGTCGTAGTTGTCGATCAGGAGGAGCACTGGAGCCTCCCGGTCTCGGCGGCGAGTTCGAGTGCGGTCAGCACGGAGCGCGCCTTGGCGTGGGTCTCGGCGTACTCGAGGGCCGGCACGCTGGCCGCGACGATGCCGGCCCCGGTCTGCACGTGCGCCCGCCCGTTCGCGAGGAGGGCGGTGCGGATCGTGATCGCCATGTCGAGCACGCGGCCGTGGCCGATGTAGCCGACCACTCCCCCGTAGGGGCCGCGCTGGTCGCGCTCGAGCTGCGCGATGAGCTCGAGTGCACGCACCTTGGGTGCGCCCGTCAGCGTTCCGGCGGGGAAACAGGATTCGAGTGCGTCGATCGGATGGCGGCCGGGCGCGAGGTCGCCTTCGACCCGACTGACGAGGTGCATGACGTGCGAGAAGCGCTCGACGTTGCAGAGCAGCGGCACGTGCACGGAGCCGGGCACGGCGACGCGACCGACGTCGTTGCGCCCGAGGTCGACGAGCATCATGTGCTCGGCGCGCTCCTTCGGGTCGGCGAGCAGCTCCCGCTCGAGCGCGGAGTCGGAGTCGGGCGTGGCGCCCCGCGGCCGCGTGCCGGCGATCGGGTGGGTCACGACCCGTTCGCGATGCACGCCGACGAGCTGCTCGGGGCTGGCTCCGACGATGTGCGCGTCGCCGAGGCGCAGGAGCACGTGGTACGGCGCGGGCGCAACGGTGCGCAGCGCGCGATAGGCGATGATCGGATCGACGTCGAAGGCACGGTCGAAGCGCTGCGACACGACGAGCTGAACGACCTCCCCTGAGAGCACCTGCTCGCGGGCGGCGCGCACCATGGCCTCGAACGCCTCGCGGCTCATGTTCGGCGTCGCGCTCGCAGCGATGTCGAGCGGCTCGGTCGGCGCCGCTGCCAGCGCGACCTGGGCCACTGCGGGTGCGGGCTGCGTGAGCCGCTCCTCGATGCGGTCGAGGGCCGCGACGGCGGCGTCGTACTGGGCACTCCGTGCTCGATCGGATGCCGCTGATCCGTCGGAATCCGCGATGCGCACGGCAACGACGGCGAGCACGCGATTGGCTCGATGCTCGAAGACGACGGTCTCCTCCACCTCGAGCAGCTGCGCCACGGGAAGACCTGCGGGATGCGGTTCGCGGGCGAGCGGCACGCGCGGTTCGAACACGCTGGAGATCTCATGCCCGAGCATGCCGACCATGCCACCGATGAAGCGTGGCAGTCGCACGCCGATGTCGACGACCTCCTCGACGACGCGGTCGCGCGCCGCGACCAGGGCCTCGGGCCCGGCGACCCGCGCGACCGCGCGCGGGACGACGATGCTGACGTCGGCGTCGCCCGAGCCGGCCTCGGCCGTCTCCAGCAACGCCGCGTGCGTCTCGTGTTCGGCGAGCGACGCGAAGGCGACGAGCGGATCGACGCCGGCGACGTCGAGCGCTTCGACGTCGAGCTCACGCACGACCGGGACGATCGTGCCGACGCGGGCCACGCGGATGAAATCCGCTGCGCTCGGAACGGTCTCGCGTACGCGACCTGTGGCATCGGCTGCGTTCATGCAGCGACCCGCCGCGTCGCTCGGGTGAACGCGCGCCCGGTCGCGCGGGCGATCACGTCGAGGGAGTCGACGAGCATCGCGGCGGCATCGAGGTCGAGCGACTGGTCGCCGTCGATGAGCGCCGCCTCGGGGTTGGCGTGCACCTCGACGATCACGCCGTGCGCGCCCGCCGCCACCGCGCCGACCGCGACGCCGTGCACGAGGTCGGAGCGACCGGCCGCATGCGATGGGTCGACGATCACGGGCAGGTGCGTGAGCTCGCGCAGGAGCGGCACCACGTTGAGGTCGAAGGCGTTGCGCACCAACGGTTCGAACGACCGAACCCCGCGTTCGCAGAGCATGACGTCGGGGTTGCCGGCAGCGAGCACGTATTCGGCTGCGCAGAGCAGCTCCTCGACGGTGGAGCCCTGGCCACGCTTGAGGAGCACGGGGCGTCCGGCCTGGCCGAGCGCGTCGAGCAGGCGGTAGTTGGCCATGTTGCGCGTGCCGACCTGCAGCACGTCGGCGTGGCGCGCGACGAGCTCGATGTCCTCGATCGCGAGCACCTCGGTCACGACGGCCATGCCCGTGCGCTCACGGGTCTCGGCGAGCAGCTCCAGCCCGGCCTCGCCAAGACCTTGGAACGAGTAGGGCGACGTGCGTGGCTTGTACGCACCTCCGCGAAGGATGCCGACGCCGGTGCGGCTGAGGGCTTCGGCGACCTCGAACAGAGCGTCGCGGTCCTCGACGGCACAGGGGCCCGCCATCATCGTGACGTGGTCACCGCCGATCGGAAGGGCGGCTGCACCGACGCGGATGATGGTGTCGGGGCGATCACCGCGAGCGGCGAGGCGGTACGGATGGTTGGTGGCGACGGGCTGGCGGGTGGGGCGATGAGCAGGCATGTGAAGGCTCCGGAGACACGATTCAGGGCAGAAAAAAAGACGGAGGCTCGGCCGAGGCCATGCGTCCGTCTGGGAACCGAGTGCCACTGGGGCGTCAGGTCACCGGGTACGCAGGGCGCCGGCCGAGGGCCAGGTCCACTGCCAGAGCCAGGTGGTCGTCGCGCCAGCACCGGGCGCACCCTCGAGGAGGGCGGCGGTCGTGTCGGATGCGGGCGAGTGAGTCTGCATGGAGTTTCGAATCATGCCCGCGAGCGTGTGCGCGCGTGCAACATGTTGTTCAGCGTAGCGTGCCCGTAGGGGGCGCACAAGTCACACCCGTGGTCAGGCGGCCTGCTCCACCGGCGGCTCGACCACCGTGCCCGCCGGCGCAGCTGCAGCGGCGCCGGCCTGCGCGTCGCCTGCACCCGCCATGCTGGCGGCGAGCGACCGGAGCGCTGCTGCGACGTCGATGCGCCCGTAGCCGGCTGCGGTGTCAGGGCCCTTGATGTCGATGTCGATCGCCGTGCCCTCGAGCGCCTTGGCCAGCTGATCGTGGGTGGCCTGCGGGAACTTCGAGAGGAGCAGTGCGATCGCGCCGGTCGTGTGCGGCGCCGCCATCGACGTGCCACTCATGGCCTGGTAGCGGCCGCCCGGTACGCTGGAGAGCACGTTCGAGCCCGGCGCCGCGATGTTGGGGATCATCTCCCCTTCCTTCGCGTACTTCGACGGGCCGCGCGACGAGAAGCTCGCGATGGTGTCCTTGGCGGTCGACGCTGCGATCGAGAAGTAGCCCGGGTACGAGCCCGGCGAACCGACCGTGCCGGCCCCGCCCTCGCCCTCGTTGCCGGCCGAGTTCACGAGCTCGATGCCCGCGGCCTTGAGCGCCGCGAACGTCTCCATGAACTGCTCGTCGGGGTTCGATCCACCCCACGAGTTGTTGATGACGTCGGCGCCCTTGGTCGGATCCGGCGCCGAACCGTCGGTCTTCGTCGGCGCGAGCATCCACTGGAGCGCCTTGAGCGTCGTCTCCGACGTGTTGTAGCCCGCGCCGTTGATCGCCTTCGCCGCGATCACCTTCGCGCCGGGCGCCACACCGATCACCCGACCTTCGGTGCCGCCCACCGAGGTGCCGGCGACGTGCGTACCGTGGTCGCCGTCGTCGGTCGGGGTCGCCCCGAGCGTGAACGGGTCGTACCAGTTGTAGTCGTTCGACTGGCTGCCGTCGGCGTTGGTGCCACGGTAGTGGGCCTTGATCGCCGGGTGCTGCGCATCGAGGCCGGTGTCGACCACGCCGACCGTGACGCCGACGCCGGTGGCGCCGTCGGCCCAGGCCTCGGGTGCGTGGATCTTGTCGACGCCCCAAACGTGGTCGCCGACCGCGGCGCCCGGCTCCTCGATGTCGGTCGTCCAGCCGTCGTCGGCCACCGCGGGATTCGACCTCGGCGGCAGGTCCTCGCCGCCCGACAGGGGCGGCGCATCCAGCGGGTCGACGCCTCCGGAGCGCTGCGGCGTGTGCCACTTCGGACCGTCGATGTAGCCCTTGGCCCAGTCGACGTAGGCGGCCCCCGCCGCAGCACCCGCGGCACCGGCGACCTCGTCGGCCCGCACGCTCCACGTGCGGTTCTCGACGACGTCCTGCACGTTGGCGAGGCCCTTCAGCGCCTGGCTCACGGCGTCGTCGGAGCCCGCCTTGGCAGTCACGAGGATGGCGTTGGGCAGGAACATCGACTCGACCTTGGTGACGTCGCCGCGCTCCTGCAGGCTCGCCAGCGCCGCGAGCGCATCGACCTGGCTCGTCCGCGCCGTCTCGACGAGGGCGTCGTAGACGGCGGTCTTGCGCTCGGCGCCCCGGGGCATCCGGGAGGCTGCACCCAGGTCGGCCTGCTGGCCGATGCGCGCGATGAGCACGTGCCCGGTCGCCCCGCCCTCGGTGACGGGCGCGTCGACCTCGGGAATGCGCTGCACCACGGTGGGCACGGCACCCGCTGCCCCCGCCGTCGATGACTGCACCGGCGGCATCGGCTCGATGCGAGCGGGCGTCGGGGCGGGAGCTGAGACGTTCGAGATCGGAGTCATCACCGCTCTCTCGCCCCCCATCCAGGTGCCGCGACGGGCGCCGGGGCGAATGCAGCCGGAGCGGCCACGCGCATCGGCCCCCCGCGGCCACTGCCCCACGCACCGAACCGCCGGGCCGGCACGCTTGCCGCTCCCCCGAACTACCCCTCCTGCAGGAAGAACCGCCACCTGCGGCCACGCCAAGCCGTTCACTGCTCGAATCCGGCCACCGAAGTGCCGCTTCCACCCGCCCCTTCGCGCGCCACAGGCGACGCGTGGCCCGCGTGGGGCCCGACATCCGGGCATGGAGCAGCGCACCGACCCGACGACCACGCGACGCCCGGCACCCGCCGGGCTGCTGGCGCTGCTCGTCGTCGGCCTCGGCCTGCTCACCGCTGGCTGCGGTTCGTCGTCCGACGCCGCGACGGCGGCCGGGGTTGACGTCGGCACCCCCCGGCACGGTGGCACCGTGTGGATGGAGACGGCGCAGGAGCCACCGGTGCTCAACTCCTTCCTCGGCGCCGGCGGCATGTCGATCACCGAGGTCGTGACGGCGCCCCTCAAGAGCACCTGGATCCAGGTCGACGACCACGGCGTCTGGCAGCCGCTGCTCGCGACCAGCGTGCCGACCCTGGCCAACGGCGGCGTCGTCCGCACGCCCAGCGGCGGCGTGCAGCTCGCGTTCGACATCCAGCCCGCTGCGGTGTGGAGTGATCGGGAGCCGATCACGTGCCAGGACCTGCGCTTCACCTGGCGCACGGTGATGAACCCGAAGTGGGCGATCGGTTCGCGCATCGGCTGGGAGCGCATCCAGCGCATCGACTGCCCGACGCCCAAGCGCGTGCGCATGGTGCTCGATCGCCCCTACGCTCCCTACCTCTCCGCGCTGCTCGCCACGGCGCCACTCCCCCAGCACGCCCTCCAGGGTCGCGACTTCAACAGCGTCTGGAACAACCGCATCACCGTCTCGAGCGGCCCGTTCGTGTTCGACCGGTGGGAGCGTGGCGATCGCATCACCATGCGCCGCAACCCGAACTGGTGGCGCGCCGGGCCCGAGCAGAAGCCCTACGTCGATCGCCTCGTCGTGCGCTTCGTGGCCGACACGGCGTCGCTGAAGCTCGACCTGCGCATGGGCGACGCAGACATCGTGGGCATCCCGCCCGACACGAACCTGGCGAAGGAGCTGAAGTCGATCCCCGACGCACGGTTCGTGGTGCTCCCGGGCGCCGGTTGGGAGAACCTGACCTTCAACACGGGGCGCTTCCCGTTCGACGATGCCCGCGTGCGCCGCGCCGTTGCATTCGCGGTCGATCGCGATTCGCTCGTCGACGTCGCACTCGACCACCAGGTGCCGCGGCTCGACTCGACGCTGCTGCCGTACCAGGCTCCCTATTACCGCCCCTCGTTCGATCGGTATCGGGCCGACCACGCGCAGGTCGACGTGCGGATGCAGGCGGCCGGCTGGACCCGCCC
>JAOPYW010000206.1 GCA_025964405.1 Thermoleophilia bacterium
GGGCACGTCGGCCAGACCTACGAGCTGGGCGGCGACCAGGCGATCAGCCTCGCCGACCTCGCTGCGATCGTCGGCACGGCCGCAGGCACGACCGTGACCTACGTCGACCTGCCCGAAGCCGAGTACGCCACGCTGCTCGAGGGCTACGGCCTCCCGGCTGCGTTCGTGTCGATGCTCGCCGACAGCGACACGGGCATCGCTCGGGGCCACCTGCGCACGGACAGCGGCGACCTCGCCCGGCTCATCGGGCGCCCGACCCAGACCGTCGCCGAGGTCGTGCAGGTGCACGTCGACGCGCTCAAGGCCGCCGTCTGACAGGCCGAACATCGGTCGCGCGCGCACGGGAACCCGCGCTGCGACCTGCGCACCCCGGGTGCGTCCATCAACGGGGGAGCGGCGCACACGCGTCGCTCCCCGGTTGGTTTCTGATGCCGTCGGTAGGCTCGCAGGCATGCAGCTCCTGACCGTCACACCGCGCCCCGTCCTGCTCAACACCTACGCCAACGTGCAGGTCGTACGCGCCGGGCTCATCGAGAACGGCATCCAGTCGGTCATCCACGACACCGTCAACCTCGGCCTGCTCCCCAAGCGCGCCGTCGGTGGTACGCGCGTCACCGACCGCTGGGTCGACGGCGTCAACCGCCAGTCGTGGTACGAGACCTTCCGGCAGGGGTGGGACGAGCGCGACGCCGCCGATGCGCTCTCCGACGCGATCGACGGATCGGGCCTCGTGCAGCTGCTGCAGCCGACCACCAAGGGTGACACCGGCAACCCGCAGCCGGGCCACACGCGTATCTACGTCGACCGCCGCACTGCCTTCATCGACTTCGACAACGGTCACGTGCCGGCCCCGGCGCAGGCGGTGCTCGACGCGCTCGACGCCTACCGCAAGCTCGCTGCCTGACCCCGGCCTGACCCGACCCACGTCGAAGGGGAGCGGCAGGTCACCGCTCCCCTGATGACGTGGAGGTACCGCTTCCGCCGACCCACCGGGGGGACAAGCCAACGGCCGCGGTGCCCTGACGGTCCCCGCGCGGGCGCGGACGCCTGGCCACCAGCCGCTAGCTGGCGTCGACGTCCTCGAACTCGCGGAGGAATCCTTCGAACAGGCGGCGATGCCCTTCCTCGTCCTTGAGGATGGTGACGACCATGTCGTTCGTGACGGGGTCGACGCCCTCGGTCACCTCGATGATCTTGTTGTAGTGGTCGATCGCGCCGGTCTCGGCCTCGATCACGCCGCGAATCACGGTCACGAGGTCGTTCTGCTTCGCGGGCGGCTGCAGGAAGCTCTGCGTCGCCGTGAAGGCGCTCGAACCCGGTACCACGCCGTAGAGGTCCTTGATGCGCTGCCCGAACTGGCGCGCGTGCCCGAGTTCTTCCTCGATGTCCTGCTCGAGCGACTCCTTGACCTCCATCGCGCGCAGGCCGTCTGGATTGATCGAGTTGGCGAGGTAGCTCATCACCGTCTCGACCTCCATCCAGTAGGCCTCGGTGAGCAGCGCGATGATCTCCTCGCGCTTGTCGGCGTTGTCGGGCGCGAGGATGCCGCGCGTCGCCTGTGCCGAAGTCATGGTCGTCATGTGCCTGAACCTCCGTGTCTGTCGGGGGAGCGGTGCGCGCCCCGCGGGTCGTCCACGAGTCACTCCCCAGCGCGTGGGCGAGCAAACGGGCATGCATGGAGTTCGCGCTCGGGCCTGCAATGGCCGATGATGCTGCGATGCAGACCGAACGCATGGCACTGGTGGCAGGATGGGACGACACGCGGCGCGCGCTCGCCGCGTGGCAGCGCCGGCCGCTGCGCGTGGTCGGGGCCTGGGCCGGCGTGTCGCTCGTCATCGGCGTGGCGCTGCTCGTCGCGACGTGGGCCGTCGCGCGCTACCTCGCGCCGACCCCGGAGTGGATCGTCTGGAGCTTCGACGGACCGCGGTCGCTCGGCGCCGCGCTCCACATCTTCGGGCGCAACGCCCTCGTGCTCGTCATGCACGGGTTCATCTGCGTCGCCGGGTACATGGCCACCACGTCACTGCCGATCGTGGCGGAGGGCTACACGGGCCTGCACCGCCGCCTGCACCTCATTGCGCGTCCGGTCACGATCGCCTTCGTGCTGGTGGTGACGGTCGGCTCGTTCGGGATCCAGGCGTGGACCCTCGGTGGCGCGGCACCCGGCATCGCGTTGGCCTACGGGGTGCCCGTCTGGAAGCTGCTGGCGCTGGTCTCGCCACATGCGCTGCTCGAGCTCACTGCGGTCTTCCTGCCGCTCGGTGCCTGGCTCGTGCTCGCGCGGCGCGGCGGGTTCGACCAGCTACTCGCGGCGAGCATCTACGCGACGGCGCTCGCGCTGCCGGTGCTCGCGATCGCCTCGGTCGTCGAGGAGTACGTCACGCCCGCGCTCATCCAGTCGGTGGCTTCCTGACCGACGAACGCGGGGTTGGCCGTGGGCTCGACGAGCGATGACTCGCGAGCGCGCCAGCTCGGTACCTTGGTGGAGATGCGGGCCACGAGCGCCGCGCGCAGCATCGGCCACTCGGGCGCGACGATCGAGTAGACGGCGGTGTCGCGACTCGTGCCGTCGGCGAGCACGATGTGCTGGCGCAGCACGCCTTCGAAGCTCGCGCCGAGCGCTTCGATCGCCGCACGTGACGTCGCGTTGCGCACGTCGGCCTGGACGTGCACGCGCTGCATGCCGAGCACGTCGAACGCGTGGTCGAGCAGGAGCAGCTTCGACTCGGCGTTCGCCACCGACCCGCGGGCCTCGGGCAGCAGCCAGGTCGCGCCGATCTCGAGCCGGCGGTTGGGGAGGTCGACGTTGAGGAACCGCGTCGAGCCGAGGAGCTGCCCCGTCACGCGGTCGCGGATGGTCCAGCAGCGTTCACTGCCGCGTCGCACCGCGCGGAGGGCGTCGTCGAGCCACGCGCCCGGTGCCGTGCCCGGATCGGCCGGCTTGCGCAGGAGCAGCTCCCACGCATCGTCGTCGGGGACGAGCGCCAGTTCGGCTGCGTCACGCCGGGAGATGGGGCGCAGTTGCACGTGCGTGCCGCGCAGCGTACGGGCGCGGTTGGCGAGGAAGCTCGGTCGTGACGTGCGCATGTGCACCTCCCACAGCTCCGGGCTTCGTGAGACCGGACGCTTAAAGGTTGTGCCGCATCCTTCCCCTGCTGACAAGGTGCCTACCGTGAAGCGTGCGTGAAGCGCGGCCGGAGCCTGTCAGCGTTCGGCGCACACCTTCGCGGAGGCTGCAGGCGAGTCGTGCCAGGCGGCCTTCGCGCCGAGGTGCCCGACGACGCCGACGAGCACGAGCGACGCGACTGCTGCGAGCACGCTCAGGGGCAGGGTCAGTGTGCGGAGCCGCACGAGCGCTACGGGGGGCGTTCCGGTGCGCAGCCGGCACCAGCCGTCACTCACGAGCGTGATGACCGTGGTCGCGGCGAGCACGTGCACGGCCAGGCCGAGGCGGTCGGCCCACATCGCGTGCTGCTCGATGAAATGCGAGTGCTTGAGCGCGTGCTCGAGCGTCTCGCCGGTCGAGCCGGCAAGGAAGGTGCACAGCCAGGCGAGTACGACCGTCACGAGCAGGGGCCACCAGAGGCGGGGCCGGAGCGTCGGGCGGGCAGCGTAGGCGAGCGTACCGAGGGCCGCGAGCGGAATGCCGACGACGGCGCCGTGCACGATGAGCGGGTGGGCCGGAAGGCCGAGGATGGTGAACGCGTACATGCAGTGCTCCGACGTCGTGGTCACCCAACAGTCGCGGGTGCACCTGAACCCGCCCTGACACGATGGTCACGCGACGTCCACGTGACGCCGACCGCGATGAAGAGCGCCAGCACGAGCGACACGGTCACGCGTCCGAGCCCGAAGCCGCCGTCGACCCGCGGCTCCCACAGCAGGTCGCCGCCGGTCGCGCCCAGCGGACGGGTCATGATGAACGCAGCCCAGAAGAGTGCGACGCGTGAGACCTCGGTGCGGAAGTACATCCAGATGATGACCGCCATGAGCGAACTCGCGACGAGGGTGCCACCCACGACACCGATGCCTGCGG
>JAOPYW010000218.1 GCA_025964405.1 Thermoleophilia bacterium
CACGGCCATGCAGACGACGACGCGGCCGACGACGCCGCCGAGGCGTCCGAGGAGCCGAGCGGCGACGAACCGGAAGCCGACTCCGAGGCCGTGCGCCCCGGCGCTGCAGCGGAATGAGCGCCGGCGCAGCCCTCGCTCATCCCGCCACGATCAGGCTCGACGGGCTGAGTGTCTACGCCCACCACGGCATGGTCGCGGAGGAGCGATCGCTCGGGCAGCGGTTCGAGTTCGACGTGGAGGTCGACCTGCCCGACTGCGTGGCGTGTCGCACCGATGACGCCGCCGACGCGGTGGCCTACGAGGCGATCGCCGCAGTGGTGGTCGAGGTCGCCACGAACTTCCGGTTCAGCCTGATGGAGGCGCTCGCCGACGCGGTCTGCATGGAGCTGCTCGCCGAGTTCCCGGTCTCGCGCGTACGACTCTCGGTCTCCAAGACGGCCCCGAGCATCCCGCACTCGGTCGCGCGCGCCACGGTCGTGCTCGAACGCACCCGCGACCACCTGTAACGCCCGCGTCCCTGTCGCCCCCTGCTTGGCCGTCGATCGACGTTCATGCGCCGCAGCGCTCGGGTACGCTGGGTACATGGCCAACACGGACGACCTTGACGAATACGACGCGGAACTCGAGCTCCGGCTCAAGAAGGAGTACGCGGACGTCTTCCAGATCTTCAAGTACTGCGTGATCACGGACGAGGCGACCTACCTCTGCAACGAGCTGGCCGTCGACTGCGTGCCGCATGCCGCGTACCTGCTGTTCGAACTCGACATGCAGGACGTCTGGGTCTGGGATCGCAACCGTCCCACCCGCATCATCCCGCGGGCGCACGTGTTCACCACCGGCGACGTCACCGTGGAGCAGCTCAAGGGCACGGAGGCAGAACTCGAGGCCGCACTGCCCAGCAACGTGCTCGAGCAGCTGCGCGTGCAGTTGGCCATCGACGCCGACGCCGACGATGATTCCGAAGGTTCTGACGACGAATCTGAAGCTTCGAATGGTGGCGCAGAAGAGGCCCCCCCGGAAGGCCACGGATCCGCTTCCGATGCGGGATCCGACACCGATTCCTGAGTGGGCTTCAGGTGGGCAGGGTGGCTGCCGATACGCGAGCCAGGTATGCACCTGTCGCGCACCAAGCATCAGCGTGCCACGTCGGCACATGGTTCGTTCGTCCGAGTAATCGGACGGCGATGGTTGGTGGCCGCGTGCATCGCCGCCTGCGCGCTCGTCGCGCCGGCGGCTGCCGGAGCCGCGACCCCGCCGACGCTGACTGCGCCGGCTGCAGCCATTTCGCCGGCCGAGGGCGGTTCGATCAAGTTCACGTGGGAGGGATCGCTCCAGGGCGTCGCCGTCGACCAGGCCTACTGGCGGCTCGAGATCGCCGCTGCGGCCGACGTGCCGACCGGCCCGCAGGCGGCGTGGCCCAAGCTCGACAGCTTCCAGCAGACCAATGTCGGTGCGGACGTGACCACGATCACGACCGGCGTCCCGAGCGCCGGTGCCTACAAATGGCGGGTGTGCGCGTGGGGCGTGGCCGACGCGACGGTCAACCAGATCGCCCAGCTCGCGGGCGGATGCAGCGGAGCACGCGCGTTCACGGCCGTCGCTGCGGCCTCCAAGGCCGGCACGGTCGGCGTCGTCACCGAGAAGCGCACCGTGCAGGTCGCGCAGCCCCAGCAGGTGGTCACGCGCACACGTGAGACGCCGGCGACCACGACCCCCGTGCAGCCCGAGTTCATCGACGTGCCCCTGCCGGCGAAGCCGAAGGCCGAGTCGACCGTCTCGCGCGTGATGCAGCCGGCAGTCTCCAAGGCCGGAGTGACGAAGTCGGCGATCAGCCAGGACGACCAGGACCTGCTCCAGGCCGGCGCGGGTTCGGCGAACCGCCGCGACGGTGTCGGTGGAGCCGTGCTGGGCGGCCTGAGCGCGACCCTGCCGGGTATCCCGGTGCCGTTCTGGACACTGGCGCTCCTCGGCATCTCCATCCCGGTCGTGCGGCGGTGGCGTCGCAACGTGCTGGGGATGTTCGACTGGTCGGACGACCCGAGCTTCGACACTTTGCAAACAACTTCAGACGCTACGCTCGTCAAGCTAACTGCCGGGGGCTCCGATAGGGCCGTGGAACACGACCACGAGGACACGCGCGCCGCCTGATACCCACCGATGGATCAACTTCGCACCCGATATAACAGTCTCTCCTTCCGCGGCCGCCTCCTGGCGTTGCTCGTGGCGGTGTCGCTCATCCAGGCGACGGTGGCTGCGTATACCTTCTTCCAGTTGCAGTCCAAGCCCGCTGACCAGCGGATCCAGGCGCAGCTCAACGCGGGTATCAGCGGCGCCTCACCCGTCATCGACGCGCGCATCGCCGCCTCCTCCGCGCGGCTCGAGCAGCTGACTGCCGACCCGAGCCTCAAGCAGGCCATCGACGCCAAGAACTGGGCGATGGTCACGAGCCTGCTCGCCGCGAGCGCCCCGAGCGACGCGGCCGACACGGCCGTCGACGACACGGTCGACACCACGGCCGGTGCCTACGTCACCGACTCCGAGGGCAAGGTCGTGTCGGGCACCCGCCCGGCCGGTGCGCTCATCGAGCAGGACGGTCGCACGTCGGCCCGCGTCGAGGTCGAGGGAGCGCTGAGCGCCACGATCCACGTGCCCGTCGCCATCGACCGCGCGTTCCTGGTCGCGCAGGTCGCACAGTACGTTCCCAAGGGCGTCGACATCTTCGTCGCGGACGAGCACACCGTCGTCTCCACCGATGCCAAGGTCAGCGCGTCTGCAGATCCTCCCAGCGGACTGCGCAGTGGCCAGCACACGATCCAGCTCGGCGGCGAGGAGCAGGTCATCAACGCCCGCCCCGTGGTCGACGGCAGCGTGCTCCTCGGCGCGATGATCCCCGAGCAGGTCGCCGCGAAGCAGCGCCACTCCGGGCTCGCGTCGCTGTGGGGCTTCATCGCCCTCCTGACGGTGCTCGGCCTGTTCGTGTCGTGGTACGTCACCAACGCCGTCGCCCAGGCGCTCCGCAAGTTCTCCGACATCGCTCGTGACCTCGCGAAGGGCAACCTCGCGCGCCGCATCCCGGTGACCGGTGACGACGAGGTCGCCGGCCTCGCGACGTCGTTCAACGACCTGGCCGAGAACCTCGAGCTGCGCATCGACGGGCTCATCGACGCGGAAGCGCGGATGCGCCGCCAGGTCGACCTGTTCGGCGAGGCACTCGCGAACGCCACTGCCGTGGGCGACATGCTCCAGGCCGTGTGCAGCCTGGCCATGGAATCCGCGCACGCCTCGCACGCACGCTTCTGGACCATCGACGACGACGGTCGCTACGAGCACGCCGCGAGCATCGGCCTGCGCCCGAGCGACACCGAGCCGTGCGGGCTCGAGAAGGCCGTCGCCGTACGCAACACGTCGGTGCGCAGCCAGGGCGAGCCCCATTGGCTGGTCGTGCCGTCGCGCATGATGGACGGACAGATCGTGGGCCTGCTCACGCTCGTCTCGACCGGTGACGACTTCTCCGCAGACGACGTGCACGTCGCCGAGCGCATCGCCGTGCAGGCAGCGGTCGCGCTCGACAACGCGCGCCTCCATGAGCGTCTCCGCCTGCAGGCGACACGCGACGGCCTCACCGGCCTCCCGAACCATCGTTCGCTCCAGGACGAGCTCACCAAGCGGCTCGCCGAGGCCTACGCCGGCGACATGCCGGTCGGCATCGCGATGATGGACATCGACAACTTCAAGCGCGTCAATGACACCTATGGTCACCCGATCGGCGACGAGGCGATCAAGGCGATCGGCAAGACCCTCTCGCACGGCATCGGCGGCATGGGCATGGTCGGCAGGTACGGTGGCGAGGAATTCGTCGTCATCATGCCGGGCTGCGACTCCGACACCGCCATGCGCATCGCCGACCGCCTGCGCGAGGACATCACCCACATCGAGGTTCCGCTCGACGACGGCGGTATCCTCAAGCTCACCGCATCGTTCGGAGTGGCCAACGTCGACCAGCAGCATCCGGGAACCCGCGTCGACAACGCAGAGCTCCTGCACCAGGCTGACGCCGGCATGTACAACGCCAAGCGTACGGGCAAGAACCGCGTCGAGCTCGCCGGGCCCGACACGCAGGCGATCGAGATGAGCGAGGTCGAGAAGGCCAAGCTCGCAGCCCGCGAGCGCGGCGACGTCGCCGGTGAGCAGGCCGCGGCCGCAGCGCTCGAGACGAACGCGCCGACCGATCCCGCGCCGTACGACCCGTTCGACCTTGCGGCGTAACGGGGTCTGACTTCGTCAGGCCGGTGGCGGCTGCGCCGCCACCCATGCGGCACGCACGCGGCTCCGCTCGGCCATGGCTTCGAGCGAGCTCGAGCCGTGGCGCTCGCTCCGCCGCGCTTCTGCAGCGTGTCCGGCCCGGGCGCGCGAGCTGCAACGATCCGTCTGCTCCGCACGATGAGCTGGCGGATGCGCACCGGTCGGGACACCGTGCGCCGGGACGAACGGACACCACATGCAGTTCACCACGTTGCGAAATGCCGTCATCGGCGGCGGCGCGCTCATCGCCGGCGGAGTCATCACGAAGGGCGTCGTCGACGCTGCGCAGTCGCACGGCGACACCAAGAAGGGCGCCGGCGCGGCCTCGGTCATCGGCCTCGGCGCCTTCGGGCTGGGCTTTGCAGGCGTGGCAGCTGCGAGCTGGGTTCCAGCGGCCAAGGGCGGCAACGCAGCCCTCGCAGCAGCAGGCCTCCTGCTGCTGGCCGGAGCCGCCACGACGATCACGGCGAGCGTCGTGGGAGCGGTCGCCGGATCACAGCAGCTGCCCGCGACCGGCATCCGCTAGCGACCACCTCGAGCGTCAGCCTCCGCCGTAGATCGACACGGGCAGCTCGATGATGCTGTCGGTGTCGTCGGGGTAGCGCACGGTGCGCTCGAGTTCGGCCAGGCGCGGTTCGGCGTCGGGCCAGCGACTCAACAGGTACTCCTGCACCTGCAGCGTCGTCTCGAGCTCCATGAGGTCGCGGCGCTGCTGGCGACCGAAGGCGCCGCCCCGCAGGTACCAGCCGTAGAACTTGCGGAGGAAGCCCGTCGCGCGCTGTTCGGGCATCTCGCGGGTGACCTCGCGGATGAACCGCACGAGCTCGGCCACGCGCTCCTCGGCCTCGGGCTCGACCTGGTTGCCCGAGGCGAGGTCGCGCACGGCCCACGGGTTACCCTGGGCGGCGCGTCCGACCATCACGGCGGCGCAGCCGGTGAGGGCCATCGTGGCCTCGGCGCGCACGCGGTCGGTGATGTCGCCCGATGCGAAGACCGGCACGTCGACGAGCTCGACGAGCTCCGCCGTGAGCGCGTGGTCGGCGAAGCCCGTGTACATCTGTGCTGCGCTGCGCGGGTGGATCGTGAGGGCCGACACGCCCGCCTCCTCGACGAGGCGCGGTCCGAGCGTCAGGCAGTCGCGGGAGCCGTTCTTCATGCCGCGGCGGATCTTGATCGTCACCGGCAGGTCGGTCGCGTCGACGCACGCCCTCGCGACGGCGACGGCCAGGTCGTGGTCGTCGAGCATCGCGCATCCGGCCCCCGTCTTCGCGACCTTCTTCACCGGGCAGCCCATGTTGATGTCGATCATGTCGGCGCCCGATTCAGCCACCTGCTGGGCCGCGTCGTACATGAGCTTGGGGTCGGTGCCGAACAGCTGCACCGCGATCGGGTGTTCGTCGGTCGCGATGCGCAGGTAGTCACGCGTGCGCTCGTTGGCGTAGTGCAGGCCACTCACCGACACCATCTCCGTGAACACGACGTTGGCACCGAATCGGCGACCCTGCCGGCGGAAGGCCTGCACGCTCACGCCGGCCATCGGCGCGAGCGCCACCCGGCCGTCGATCTCGACCGCACGCGTGCCGGCGACGCCGATCGTGAACGGGGCGCCGAGGTCGACGTCGGGTTCGTCGCCCGTGAGCTGCTCGAGGAAACTCGTGCTCGTCAGGTCGATCGGAGCACGTGTGGACGTCGATTCGATGTTCGATGGGGAGGGCGTCGCGGCCATGGGGAGGCACCTGTATTCCAGAGGTTGTGTGTGCGGATTCACACGGAGACCGGCCGAGTCACTAAACTTCGCCGTCATGCATGGTACCAGCGCGCGAGTGAGACGCAGCGCGGAGCAGGTCGAGCGCTCGAGCGCAGGCCAGATGAGGGAGCCTTTTCGATGGAGCAGCTTGGACGCGAGACCCTGGTGACACAGGAAGGCTACGACAAGCTCGTCGTGGAGCTCGAAGAGCTCACGACCACGCGTCGCGCCGAGATCGCCGAGCGCATCAAGACGGCCCGTGAGTACGGCGACGTCTCCGAGAACGCCGAGTACGACGACGCCAAGAACGAGCAGGCCCGCGTGGAGACGCGCATCATCCTCATCGAGGAGAGCCTGCGCACGGCGAAGATCATCGGCGACGTCGACACGAAGACCGACGGCATCGGCAACCAGGTGACGGTCAAGGAGAAGGGCGCGAAGTCGGAGGAGGTCTACTCGATCGTGGGCTCCACCGAGGCCGACCCGCTCGAGAACCGTGTCTCCAACGAGTCGCCGTTCGGCAAGGCCCTGATGGGTGCCAAGAAGGGCGACGTCGTCGAGGTGCCGGCCCCCAAGGGCTCGATCACGTACGAGATCGTCAAGATCGGCAAGTACTGACGATCGACCGCCCAGTGCGGTAATTCCGCCCTTCCCTCGCGCGAGCACGCGACGGGCGCGAGCAATCGTGCACGCCGCTGCAACAACTTCCGCCCCGTTCCCGATACCACGGTAGGGGAACGACTCCGGGGGGAAGTCGCATGGGAAGCATCAACACAGGTTCATCCAGTCTGGGCGCCGCACCTGCACAGCAGCAGGGCGCGAGCATCCTTCCTGGACTTGCCGGCCAGTCGGCATCCGCCGGCCAGGCACCTGCAGCCGGCGCCACCGCCGCAGCAGGCACCGCCGCCGCGACCGGCCAGGCCGGTG
>JAOPYW010000269.1 GCA_025964405.1 Thermoleophilia bacterium
GACTCGGTCTTGCGCCTGTTGTACCCGACGTAGTTCTCGTGCGTGTTCGACGTGGTGCAGAAGTCGTAGCCCCAGACCTCCTCGTAGATCTGTCGCTTCGAGAGCACCTTGTTGGGATTGCGCATGAACAGGTGCAGGAGTGCGAACTCGGTGCGCGTCAGGTCGATGCGCAGTTCGCCGCGCGTGGCAGTGAGGGTCGCGGGGTCGAGGACGAGATCGCCAAAACGCAGCTCCTGCACGCCCTTGGAGCCCCCCGAGCGGCGCAGGAGGGCGCGGAGTCGGGCGAGGAGCTCGTCGAGCGAGAACGGCTTCACGACGTAGTCGTCGGCGCCAGCATCGAGCCCCGCAACCGAGTCGGCGACCTGACTGCGTGCGGTGACCACGATCACCGGCGTCGAATCGCCCGCCTCGCGGAGCTGGCGACAGACCTCGAGCCCGTCGATTCCCGGCATCGAGACGTCGAGGAGTACGACGTCGAACGTCGCGCGTTCCATGGCGCTGAGCGCAGCTTCGCCCGACGGCACCACGTCGATGTCGTAGCCCTCGATCTCCAGGGCGCGCGACAGCGCGGTACGGATGGCAGGTTCGTCGTCGACTATCAGGATCTTGGTCATCCCGTGCAGTGTCGTCCTGTCGTGACGGTGCCGCAACCTCCGGCAGTGTGTTTTCACAGGGAGCGCGTGCCTGCGAAGTGCCGCGTACGTGTCGTAGCGACTCGGGGGGCGGGAGCTGCGCCCCCCCCCCCCGAGTGCTCGCCCGGTGCGGCGGACGACACGTCAGGTACTGGTCGAGCCGCTGGCCGCGGCCGGGTCGGTAGAGGGAAGCTCGGGGATCGTGACCGTAGCGTCGCTCGCGGCGGCTGCCGTCGTGGTCGAGGCCGAGAGCGAGTCGACGAGGCCCTGGAGCGACAGCATGAGGTTCGTGAGCGTCGTGCTGATCGCTGATGCGTCGACGGCAGGCGCCTGCGCAGCGGTCGCCGTGGTCGCCGCAGAGCCGCTCGCGAACTCGGAGCTGCTGACGTCCGTGGAACCGCCACCTGCGAGGGTGCCATCGGTCGCGATCGCTTCCCCCGAGTCGCTGGCAGCCGTCACGGCAGCGGTCGTCGTCGCGGTCGCTGCGGGGGCCTGGGTCGACGAGAACGACTCGAGCAATTCGGTGCGGGTGATGGAACCGTCGCCATTCGTATCGGCCTTCGTGAACAGGTCGGTGGCCCGCGCTTCAGGCGTCTGCCGTACATGGTGTCCGCCCTGGCGGCCGGCTCCTCCGACGCGAGCCCCGGTCTGGGCGTCGCTCGCGCCGCCGCCCTGCGTGAGGCCGTCCTGCGGGATGTACTGGTTGTGCCGTGCATCCGGGCCGCCCTGTTGCTCGTACTGACCCTGCTGCGCGGAGCGGTTGTTCGAGAGGCCGCGATACGCGCCACCCACCTGGGTCGTGGGTCCGATGCCGTAGAGGTTGCTGCCCATTGCCTTCACCTTGTCCTGTCGTCGTCACCGGCCGCTGTCCTGCGGCCGGACTGACACCAGCTCACGACGCGCGTCGCCATCTGTCGAGGGCAGGGCAGGTCAACCCTCGAGGGCTCACAGCTTGCCGTGACCCGTCGCACGGCCGCGCGAGCGTTCGCGCCCGGCGTCGTGCGCGCGTAGGATCACGGCGAACGTCGGGGCGCGCCAGTGCTCCGCCCGCGTCCCGCACTCCGACCGAAAGCCGCGCCCCACATGAGCCTCGCCGCAGAACGCCACGTCGTCGTCACCGATCGCGCACCGCGCCCGCTCAACGGCGCGCCCTACTCGCAGGCCATCGCCACGCGCGGCCTCGTGTTCGTGTCGGGCCAGGTGCCGCTCGACCCGCAGACGCAGGAGCTCGTCGCCGGCGGCATCGCCGAGCAGACGGAGCGCGTGCTCGAGAACATCAAGGGCGTGCTCGAAGCTGCCGGGTCGACCATGGCCGACATCGCCAAGACGACGGTCTTCATGCTCGACCTCGCCGACTTCGCCGAGATGAACGCGGTCTACGCGCGCTACTTCCCGAACACGCCGCCCGCCCGCTCGACGTTCCAGGTCGCGGGCCTGCCCGCCGGCGCGAGCGTCGAGATCGAGTGCATCGCCGTCGGTGAGTGACGTCGACGACACCGATGCGCAGGGGCCCGACGGACCCGCCGACCTGCCCGGGCGCCTGAACGGTCCGCCCACCGGATCCGACCAGCCGGAGCAGCGCCGCGTCGCGATTCCGACCGGGCGTGAGCTCGTCGCGCGCATCCCGCTGCTCGGCCTCCTCCTGGAGCGCACCGAAGCCGCCGGCCTCGCACTCGATGGCGTGTACCTCGTCGGGGGAGCCGTGCGCGACGCCATCCTAGCGGGCGACGGCCTGCCCACTCCGGTGTTCGACCTCGACCTCGCCGTCGAGGGCGCCGCGAGCGAGACCTTCGCCGAACTCCTCGCCGCCGCGATCGGGGGCGAGGTCATCGCGGAGCATCGCTTCGGCACGGCCACCGTGCTCGCCGTGCTCGTGCAGGGCGCGCCGCCCGTGCGCATCGACGTCGCAGCCTGCCGCACCGAGACCTACGCCGAGCCGGGTGCGCTGCCCGAGGTGACCCTCGGCGCGACGATCGCCGAAGACCTCGCTCGCCGTGACTTCACCGCGAACGCGGTCGCCGTGGCCCTCGCCGCAGACGCCGACGGCAACCACCTCGTCGTCGATCCCTACAACGGCATGATCGACATCTTCACCCGCCTCCTGCGCGGCATCCACGACCAGACCTTCCACGACGACCCGACCCGCATCATGCGGCTCGCCCGCTACTCCGGCCGCCTCCGCTTCCCCGTGGAGCCCGCGACCCGCGAACTCGCGGTCGAAGCCGTCGCCGCCGGCGCCATCCAGACCATCAGCGCCGACCGCATGCGCCAGGAACTCGAGCTCATCCTCGAGGAGGCCGCATGGGATCCGCTCACGCTCCTCGCCGCCTGGGGCGTGCTCGACACGCTCGACGCGCGCCTGGAGGAGAGCTTCCGCCTGCCCTTCCTTGTCATGCGCATCGACGAGGCGACCGCCGGCGACGTCGACCTCAGCCGCCGCGTCTGGAAGATGCGCCTCGGTGCGCTCACGATCGGGCTCGGCGACGACGTCATCGGCTGGCTCCGTTGGCTCGGTTTCCCCGGCGACGTGATCGCCGAGGTCGACGGGCACGTGCGCCTGCTCCGCTTCGTGCGCGACCAGGGCGACGACCTGCTCACCCTCGCCAACTCCGACCTCTACCTCGAGCTCGGTGAGGTCGTCGACGACTCCTTCGCCCTCGCTGCGCTCGCCGAGGACGAGCAGCCCCGCTTCGCCCGCCTCGACGCCTACCGCATCGCCCTGCGCGACACCGCGCTCACCCTGCGCGGCGAAGATGTCATGGCCGCCGGGATTGCTGGCGGCCCGGAGGTCGGGCGCATCCTCGGCACCCTCTTCCTGCGCGCGCTCGACGGTGAACTGCCGACTCCGGAGGCCGAACGTGCCGCGTTGGGGGAGCTGGTCGCGCAGTCGAAGGCCGGCGGTTCCGACGAGGCGGATGCGGGCACCTCCGCTCCATGACCGTCGACGCGCTCTCCGGCAACATCCGCATCGCGGTGTTCGCGCTGCCCATCGTGCTCCTGGCCTTCGCGCTGCACGAGATGGCGCACGCCTACGCCGCGACGTGGTTCGGTGACCCGACGCCCGAACGCGCCGGGCGCCGCACGCTCAACCCGATCCGCCACCTCGACCCGATCGGCACCGCGATGCTCGTGGGCAGCATGCTGCTCTTCGGATTCCCGTTCGGTTTCGCAGTGACGCCGGTCGATGATCGCCGCATGCGGCGTCCGCGCCTGCACGGCGGCCTCACCGCCGCAGCCGGCCCGTTCGTGAACCTGCTGTTCACCATCCTCTTCGCGGTGCTCTACGTGGTCGCCGTGCAGCACGTGCAGGGACAGGTCGACCAGGGCATCGACCCGCTCCGCTTCGGCAACACGCAGACCCCGTTCTGGATCGAGCTGTGCCAGTACGGCATGGTCTTCAACGCCTTCCTCGTCGTCTTCAACCTGCTGCCCATCCCGCCGCTCGACGGCGGTCGCATCGTCGGCACCCTCATGCGTCCCGACCTCGCCCGCGAGTGGAACAAGATCGGCGAGTACGGCACGCTCATCATCCTCGGCCTCATCCTGCTGGGTGGTGGCGGGTTCCAGAGTGCGCTCCAGTCGCTGCAGGTGCACCTGCTCCAGGTCGTCGGCCACTTCGTCGACAGCGACGGCATCTACCTCCCGTTCTGATGGAGGCGCGCGACGATTTCGGCCCGGTGCCCGGCGAATGGTCGTGG
>JAOPYW010000275.1 GCA_025964405.1 Thermoleophilia bacterium
CGGCGCGAACTGCGGCTGGCTCGGCGGCACCGACGGCGCGGTCGGCACCGGCACGGCGCCCATCCCCTTGCGCTGGATCTCGAAGCCGAGTTCATCACCGGCCTGGGAACCCGCGGCGCTCCGCCGCAGTGCACGGTTCATCGAGACGTTGTTGGCCTCGAGCAGGAGCGCGAAGTTCTGCTTGCTCGAGGAGTGGAACATGGCCTCGTCGACGGTGACGGCGCCGTCGAGCACGAGCTGCAGGAGCGACTGGTCGAAGCTCTGCATGCCGTAGTAGGAGCCCTCGGCGAGCGCGGTCTGGATCGTGCCGGTCTCGTCGGGATTGAGGATGGCATCGGCGATGCGGCTCGTGCCGACCATCACCTCGACCGCGGGCACGCGGGAGCGGCCGTCCTCGGTCTTGACGAGACGCTGGGAGATGATGCCCTTGAGCGTGCCGGCGAGCATGGCGCGGGCCTGGCGCTCGAGCGCCGCGGGGAAGAAGTCGAGCACGCGATAGATGGTCTCCATCACGTCGATGGTGTGCAGCGTCGAGAACACGAGGTGGCCGGTTTCGGCGGCGCTCAGCGCGGCGCGTACCGTCTCCTCGTCGCGCATCTCGCCGATGAGGATCACGTCCGGATCCTGACGCAGCGCGCGGCGTAGCGCACCGGAGAACGACCCCGTGTCGGTGCCGATCTCACGCTGGTTGATGAGCGACTTCTTGTCGCGGTGCACGAGCTCGATCGGATCCTCGACCGTGACGACGTGCTTCGACGAGTGCTCGTTGATGTGGTCGATCATGGCGGCGAGCGTGGTCGACTTGCCGGAGCCGGTGGCACCGGTCACGAGCACGAGGCCGCGCGGCACGTTGGCCAGGGTCTCGATGACGGCAGGGAGATTGAGCGTGTCGAGCGCGGGCACTTCGTCGGGAATCACGCGGAGGGACGCCGAGATCTCACTACGCTGGCGGAAGACCGAGATGCGGAAGCGCGCGCAGGTGGCGAGCTCGTAGGAGAGGTCGGCCTCGCCCGTCTGCTCGAACTCGTGGAGGCGATTCGGCGAGAGGCGCGTGAGCTCGCGCACGATCGTGTCCATGTCGTCGCCACTGATGGGGTACATGCCGGGAATCGGCGTGAGTTCGCCGTTGAGCCGGAGGTACGGCGGCGCCCCTGACTTGAGGTGCAGGTCACTGGCCCCCAGGGTCGACACCTGACGCATGCAGTAATGCAGGGTCTGGACGGGATCTCCGGCTGGAGCGGCGCTACTACGTGCGGCCACGGGACTACCTTTCGAGCGGGCATCGATACCCACGCGCAATCGGCACCCTGACCCCGAACCTTGAACCGAGCTGCGTGCAACGAGTGACGGGAGCCTCGGCTCGTGGCCGAAGCTCCCGTCGGGAGTACCTGTGATGCATGGATCAGGCGGCGAAGTCGCGCAGTGCCTGTGCTTCGCCGAGCGCTTCGAGCTTGCGCAGCGCCTGGTTCTCGATCTGGCGAATCCGCTCGCGGGTGACACCGAACTCACGACCCACCTCGTCGAGCGTGCGCGGATGCTCACCGCCGAGCCCGTAGCGAAGTTCGAGCACACGTCGCTCGCGCTGCGAGAGGCTCATGAGCACGCGGCGCAGGGTCTCGGCACGTGCATCGTCGGACGCGTGGTCCTCGGGTGCCGGCGTCGTCTCATCCGCCACGAACTGGCCGAACTCGGAATCCTCGTCGTCGCCGACCGGACGGTCGAGGCTCATGGGTGCCTGCATCGACTGGCGGATCTGCTCCACCTCGTCGAGGGGCATCTCGAGCTCGGTCGCGATCTCCTGGAGCGACGGCTCACGACCCAGCTCGCTCACGAGGCGTCGTTCGGTGCGACCGATGCGGTTCACCTTCTCGACGACGTGCACGGGCATGCGGATCGTGCGGCCCTTGTCGGCGAGTGCTCGCGCAACGGCCTGGCGGATCCACCAGGTCGCGTACGTCGAGAACTTGAACCCGCGTCGCCAGTCGAACTTCTCGACGGCTCGGACGAGGCCGATGGTGCCTTCCTGGATCAGGTCGAGGAACCCGAGGCCCTGGCCCCGGTAGTGCTTCGCGATCGACACGACCAGGCGGAGGTTCGCCTCGATCATGCGCTGCTTGGCGACGTCGCTTCCGGCCTCGTAGGCCTTGGCGAGCTCCACTTCCTGTGCTGCGGTCAGGAGCGGCACGCGGCCGATCTCCTTGAGGTACATCTGGAGGGAATCTGTCGTCTGCGGACGAGCCTGTGCGCGGGCACGGGCGAGCGCCTGCGACAGCGACTCCTGAGGTGCGGTCTGGACGGGCTCGAGTTCACGCTCCTCGACGTCGTGGACGTCGATTCCGCGTTCTTCGACGAGGCCCACGAGCTGCGCGACCTGCGTGTCGTCCAACTCGACCTGCTGCGCGAAGCGCATCACGTCGGCGTTGGTGACACCGGTTTCGAGCAGGGACGTGTCCGCGTCGAGGCGTGCGAGGTACTCCTGCACTTCCTCGAGCTCGTGTGCGGGGATGACGGTTGGCGTAGCGCTGGTCACTAGTACGTGCCTTCCCGGGCGTCTGTCAGGCGACCGCGTCGCGTCGTGATGGATCCGGAAACCGGTATCCACGCGCGCCGTTCGTGCGTCGTCGAACTCGCCCCGATGGGGGGATCTGAAGCTGTTCCCGAATGGGCAGCCATATAACTATACCCGATGCTGCCATGCTCCTACACTTTATGAAGTCGTGTAGGTTGCAGGATCATACAGGTTCGTGATTCGTCACTCACATCCGCGGAGCGCAATGGTGAGCAAATGTTCACTTCTATCTGATGCTATCGGAAGGTTCGGCCTCAACCTGAAGAGCCGCCGTGTTCGTTCACGAAAGTGCAACGAATGCCGTACGGTTTTCAGGCATCGGACGCCGAGCCGACCGATGGTGCATGAACTGTTCGCCGAAACGGCAAGTCGGGTTCATACCCGGTCGCGCACTACTGACACAGGCGCTGCGAGATCGAGGCGGCCAACCGCTTCGACCCATCGTCTGCGGTCGGCCCCATAGCCCGGTCCAGGAGGGCACACCCACGGTCGCGGTCACTCCCCGACCACAGCTGTGCGAGTGCCTGGTGCAGGAGCGCACGGCTCCGTACCGGGGCAGGCTGCGTCGCCGCGACATACGGTTCGAGCTGCACCTGCAGGGCTGCCTCCTTGCCCTTCTCGTACTGCCCCACGAGGGCGGCGATGCGCGCCATCGGGCTCGTGGACGCCGCGAGTCGTTTCGCTTCGGTCGCCGCGCCACGCCGATCCTCACGTTCGATGTCGGTGAGCAGGCGGCCGAGGGCCGGCCGGTCGGCGGACGGCAGGTCGGCGGCTTGGATGAGCACCGGCACGTAGCTGCGGAAACCATCGGGATGCAGCAGGTCATCCGCGAGGCGCGCGGTGCGCAGGCTGGTCGGGTCACCTGCCGCTCGTCCGGCCGCGACCGCCGCTGCGAAGGAGGCCTCGGCATCGTCGTTCTCGCCGATCAGGATGCGCACGAGACCGAGGTGGAGCGCCACGTAGGCACTCTCCGGCTGCTCGTCAGCCAGCTGCGCGAGGTCGCGCTCCACCGCGATCGGACCATCGCTGCGCCATCCGCTCAGGATGAGCCCCGTCTGCGCGACGGGATCTTCCGGTGTGGCGGCGACCAGCGTCGTGAATGCCGAGGTCGCGGCAGCGAAGTCGTCATCGTCGAGCCGCTGGATGGCGGCCGCGATCGGCGCGTCGTCGCCAGCGCCGACGGGAACGGTCATCGGTGGCGGCGACTTCGGCAGGCCGGCATCGACGGGCGTGGGTGCGGGCCCGGTCATCCACCACGCCACTGCGACCAGTGCGGCAGCGACCAACAAGGCCACGAGGAGTCGCCCTGTGGTGCCATCGCCTCGCACTGCCTGCTGCTCCGTCGTCGTCATCGCAGGCATCGTATCGCGCTGCCCGCGCTACTTGCGCTCCATCGCGCACGCCACGGCCGTTCAAGCCCCCGGTGTCGCGTGCCGATGCCAGCGGCGAACGTGCTCACATGCGCGCTCGCACGCAGCTGAACCATGCCCTCACGTCGAATCCGTCACTTCGCTCGTCCCGCCGCCTGCCTGGCCGGCGCCATGCTGCTCGCATGCGGCCTCGCTGCGCCCTTGGCGAGCGGCGCCGACGGCGACACGATCGGCTTCCAGACGGCACTCCCGACCGAGACCTCAGCAGCCGACCTCGCAGCCATCCTGCCGATCGAGCCGCTCGGCATCGAGGCGAAGGTCGTCAAGTTCAACCTGACCGACGCCGAATCGACGGCACGCGATGCAGCTCAGGACGGCGAGGGCTTCCGCGCCCGAGCTGCCCACGAGGTCGCAGTCAGCAATCAGGCCCAGGACCGCATCGCCGCCATCCAGACCGCCCTCGATGAGGCGCAGGGGGACGAGGAGGCGCTCCGCGCCGAGATCCAGGCCCGCATCGTCGAGCGGTACGAGGCCGGCGAGGCATCGGACCTCGCCTTCCTGTTGTCGGGATCCAGCCTCTCCGGACTGATCGATCGAAGCAAGGTCCTCGCCGATCAGGAATCGCGCGACGCCCAGCTCGCCGAGGACTACGCCTACAGTGTCGCCCGCCTCCAGCAGCTGCAGCAGGTGCTCGATGACATCAGCGACCTGGCCGACGAACGCGCCGACAACTTCACGGCCCGCGCCGATCGCGCCGACACCGCACTGGTCGCCGCGCGCACCGCCCATGCCGAGGCGGTAGCCGATCGCGCCCCCACCGAGAGTGAAGCCGAGACCGACCCCACCACGGGCAAGCCCGCGGCCCCCGGCACCTGGTACGTCATGGGAGGTGCGTTCGAGGCCCAGCTCTTCCTCCCCTCGACGGGATCGGCCTACGACGGCGGCGAGACCCACGTGCCGGCGCAGAAGCCCACACCGCAGCTCATCGGACAGGTACTCACCGATCCGCGCGTCGAACTCGACGCCTCCGGCATCAACGACGTGCGTTCCGGCCAGATCGACGGGCGCGTCCTTCAGGCCATGCTCCTCGCCGCGAACCAGTTCGGGCGCATCAAGGTCTCTGCGCTCAAGGGCGACCACGGGGTGTACACGACCGGCGGCAACGTGAGCGAGCACTCCTACGGCTGCGCCATGGACATCGGGACCATCGGGTCCACCTACATCACGCCATCGGCACAGGTCGCTGGCGGCGAGGTGCAACGAGCGGTGCTGTTCTTCGCCGGGCTGGGCAAGGTCAATCCGATCCTCGCGCCCCATCAGGTCATCTCGCTGTTCGACCTCGGCGGCGCCACGCTCAGCATGAGCGACCACGGTGACCACATCCACGTCGGCTACCACTGCTGACCGTCGCCTCGGGCTGCCCACGTTGACCGGACGCCTGCAGTACTTCGTAGCCACGAGCATCGACGGCTTCCTCGCTGCCGACGATCACGGCCTCGACTGGCTCCTCCAGTTCGACTTCGCCGAGTTCCAACCACGTTACGACGCGTTCCGCACGAACATCGGCGCACTCGTCATGGGGGCCCGCACCTACGAGTTCATCGTCGCGCAGGGCATCGACGCGTGGACGTACGGCGCGACCCCCTGCTGGGTGATGACGCACGGCGAGCATCCGGTGCCCGACGGGGCCGACGTCACGTTCGTGGAGGACGATGCCGCGAGCGTGTTCCGGGCCGCGACTGCAGCTGCGGGTGATCTCGACGTCTGGCTCGTGGGCGGAGGCGACGTCGCGGCGCAGTTCGCGCGCACGGGGCTCATCGACGACCTCGTCGTGACGATCGTTCCCGTGCTCCTCGGGTCAGGGAAGCGCCTGCATCCAGACGTCTCGGTGCTCGAGCCGATGCACCTCGTGGACACGCATCGGTTCGCGAGCGGCGCGATCGAACTCAGGTACGAGGTGCATCCCCAGCGCGCGAGCTAGCGCTCGCGCAGCATCGCAGGGTCAGCCCGGAGCCAGCTCCGGATGCTCCTCGCCCGGCTGCACCGACGTGGGCGGCGGCTCGGGATCGGGGAACGGATCGACGGGTCGACGTTCGGCGGCCGTCGACAGCACGATCATCGTGCGCGTGCGCTCGATGCGTGCGATCGAGCGGATGTTCCACACGAGTCGTTCGAGCGCGACGGTGCTCTGTGCGCGCACCTTGAGCAGGAAGCTCTCGTCACCTGCAACCGAGTGGCACTCCTCCACGCCCTGCAGGGCGATGAGGCGGTCGCGGGCATCCATGTACGTGGCGCCACCACGCTCGCTGACGGCGACGAAGGCCGTGACCGCTGCGCCGACTGCGCGCGGACTCACGAGCGCCTGGTATCCCTTGATCACGCCGCGCTGCTCGAGCTTGCGCACCCGATCGTGCGCACTCGCGGTGGAGATGCCGGCAGTCTCGGCGAGTCGCGCGTAGGTCGCACGCCCGTCGGTCTGGAGCAGACCGAGGATCTTCCAGTCGGCATCATCCAGCTTGATCGGTTTGTCACTCGCAGCTCGCGCCATGGGGGCAGCATATCCGAGTGACGGGCCAGCTGCCCCGTGGTAGTCGCGGGCAGATACTGCTAGCGTCGAACCGAACGACTTCCACCTCGCCTGTTCACGGCGTTTGTGGGGTGTTTCCCTCGGGTACCGCCCGAGCGGCTCCGAAAATCGAAAAGGATGCACCACCATGCTGGTTCGCGAGATCCTCGATGAGACCGAGACGTTCCCGACGATCGTCACCGACACGACCGTGAAGGAAGCTGCGCTCATCATGCGCACCGACGACGTGCGCGCGATCCCGGTGGTGGAAGGCGATCGCCTCGTGGGCATCGTGACCGACTGGGACATCGTCGACTCGTTCGCCGCCGAAGGTGACGAGCTCGCGACGCGCCCGGTGTCGGCGATCATGACGAGCACCGGGCTCATCACGATCGACGCGTCGGCGTCCGCAGCCGAGGCCACCGCCCAGCTGCGACGTGACCGCGTGCACCACCTCCCCGTGCTCGACGGCGAGCGCTACGTAGGCATGCTCTGCCTCGGCCTCGAGTGGAGCGAGGACGAGATGCTGGCCCCGCCCGTGCGCCCGGTGCTCACCGCGCGCCGACCCTGACGTCCATGCGTCACCGACCGCTTCGCACCGTCGCCACCAGCTTCGCGGTGGTCCTCTGCGCGCTCGGCGTGGCGCCGACGCTCGCGGCGGCTGACGCGAAGCTCCAGATCTCGCCCACGAAGCTCGACCTGGGGGGTGCCGCCGGCTCCAGCCAGGTCGTGCCGGTCAGCGTCACCTCAGCCGGCGACACGCCGTTGACCGTCACCTTCCGGCACGTCGACTTCGGATTGCGGGACGACTACTCGATCGTCACCTACGAGGACAGCGCGCCGGAGACCACGTCGTTCTCGACGCGGCGGTGGTTCAGCGTGCCGAAGCCCTCCTACACCGTGGGGGTCGGCCAGACCGTCCAGGTGCCGGTGACGGTGACCATCCCGAAGAACACGCCGGGCGGCACCTACCTCGGTATCCCGATGTTCGTGGGCAAGCCTCCGTCGGACGGCGCCCA
>JAOPYW010000281.1 GCA_025964405.1 Thermoleophilia bacterium
GCCGAGATCACCGACCGCGACTTCCAGCTCGGACCCGACGCGGTGCTCTACACCCACAAGGTGCAGTCGTTCATCACCGTGCTCGAACGCGGTGGCCGCGCCGTCGTGGCGCCGCTGGGCTGGGACGTGGAGGAGTTCCTCGACGACGTCGTGCGCCACGGCGTCACCGACGCCATCCTCGTGGCGTCGCAGGCCTGGGAGTTCGCCAACCACCTGCGCGACCACGAGCTGCCGGTGCCACCCTCGCTCCAGGCGATCTACCTGCAGGCGGCGCCCATCACCGTACCGGTGTGTGAGCGCCTCCACGAGGTGCTGGGCGACGGCGTGCGCGTGCTCTGCATCTACGGCATGACGGAGATCCTGCCCGTGGCGTCGATCGACTCGCGCGACAAGGTGCGACTGACACCGGCCGAGGGTGACCTGGTCGGACCGATCACCGAGGGCGTCGAGGCGCGGGTCGACGAGCACGGTGAGCTGCACCTGCGCGGCGCGAACGGCTACCGCGGCTACCTCGGACACCCGGACGTCGACTGGCACGCCACGGGCGACCTCGCACGCATCGACGAGCAGAACAACATCATCCTCATGGGCCGCGCCAAGGACATGCTGCTGCGCGGTGGGTTCAACCTGTACCCGGGCCTCTACGAGGACACCATCACCCGCATCGACGGGGTAGGGGCCTGCGCCATCGTCGGCGTGCCCGACCCCGAGACCGCCGACGAACGCGTCGTGCTCTTCGTGGAGCCCCACGACACCGACCTCGGGGAGCGCGAACTCCTCGAGCACGTCGAGCGTGCCCTCCGCAGCGGTTCGACGGCCATCGACGTGCGCGCCCTGCCCGACGACATCATCGTCGTGCCGGCCCTCGCGCGCAGCGGGCGCAGCTCGAAGATCGACCGCAAGGAGCTGCGCGTCGTCGAGTCAGCACACGTGCATGGCAGCTGAGCCACGGCGCCACCGCGTCGCCGTCACCGGTGCCTCGGGCTACCTCGGCGGTGTGGTCGTGCGCCACCTCCGCACCCGCGGCTGCCAGGTGTTCGCCTACGGCCAGCGCAGCAGCGACCGGGTCGCCGCCGACCTGCGCGCGGACTACGCGAGCTGGGACATCGGCGCGGGCGTGCTCACTGACGCCCCCGACGTCGACGCCGTCGTGCACTGCGCCGGCAAGGTCAGCGACTGGGGCAGCGACGCCGACTTCGAGCAGGTCAACGTGATCGGCACGCGCAACGTCGTCGCCACCTGGCCCGACGCCCGCATCGTGCACGTCAGCACGGCAAGCATCTACAACGACCACCTCGCGGGCGTGCTGCACGAACGCGATGCCGATCCTGCCGACCGCGCGGCGATCGACGCGATCGACTGGCTGAGCGCCTACGGGCGGTCGAAACGCCTCGCAGAGCACGAGGTCGCCTCGCGCGCGTCGAACTGGGCGATCCTCAGGCCCCACGCGATCTACGGGCCCGACGACACGCAGCTCGTGCCACGCGTCGTCGCACGCGTGCGCCGCGGCCGGCTCGTGCTCCCGGGTGACGGACGCACCACGCGTATCTCGATGGTGCACGTCGACAACCTCGTGCACGCCATCGACTGCGCGCTCGACTCCGACGAGGTCGGCGCCTTCAACGTCGTCGACGCCATCACGCCGACGGTGCACGAGGCGATGACGGCTGCGTTCGCCGCGGTCGACGTGCCCGTGCAGATCGTCTACGCGCCCCGCGCCGCGCTCTGGGCGCTCGCCCGCCCGGTGGAGGCCGCGTGGCGGCTCGCGGGCCGCCGCACCGCTCCCCCGCTGCACCGGTACTCGCTCGCGCACGTGGCCTGGGATCACGTGCTCGACATCACCGAAGCGCGCACGCGACTCGGCTACGACCCGCAGGTCGGATACCCCGAGTCGTTCGCCACGATCACCGTCAAGTAGGTTGTGAAGCATGACTGAGACCGCCGCCATCACCGACCCCGTCGCGATCGAGCACTTCGCGCTGCCGACCTTCGAGACCACGCCCGCCGCGCAGCTGCGCGCGATCCGCGACGCCGTGCCCGGGTTCAAGGAGTGGTTCAGGGCGACCGGCACCGCATCGGCCTACGCGCCGCGCTCGCTCATCACCGTGCCCTACCCGATGAAGTACGGCTTCTACGAGGCCTGCACCGCGCCCGTGCCGTACGTGTGGTTCATCAACCGCATGTTCCTCGTGCAGTGGGTCGACGCGGGCGGCGACACGCGCACCCTGCTCTACGAGCCGAGCGACTACGACCTCGGCATCGAGACCCCGTTCTTCCGTCGCGAGTACGACAAGTTCGCCAAGTTCTCGAAGGCCGCCGCCGGCAAGCTGTCGGTCGAGCACAAGCGCGTGCACGAGCACCTCGCCGACTTCGGGCTCGAACCGACTGACATCGACTACATCGCGTTCGACCACATGCACACGCAGGACATCCGTCGCATCGTGGGCACGACCGAGCCGGCGCCCGACCTCGGGTTCCACACCGAGCCCGTGCCGGCCGCCTATCCGAACGCGCGCGTGATCATCGCCCACGACGAGCTCACGCACGTGCGCGACGTGCACCCGTTCCAGCAGCGGTTCTTCCAGTCGGGCACCTACGACCACATCCGCGAGGAGCAGCTGCTGTTCGTCGACAACGACGTGCTGCTCGGGCCGGGCGTCGCCCTGCTGCGCACGCCGGGGCACACGCTCGGCAACTTCACGCTCACGGTCAACACCGAGCGCGGCATCTTCACGAGCTCCGAGAACGGCATCGCGGCCGAGTGCTACGCCCCCGAGCACTCGAAGCTCCCCGGCGTCGCGAAGTGGGCGAAGCAGTGGAACTACGAGGTCGTGATGAACTTCAACACGCCCGAGTATGCGAGCCTGCAGTACAACTCGATGGTCAAGGAGAAGCTCATCGCCGACCCGGTGCCGGGGCGCGAGCAGTTCCCCCAGGTGTTCCCGACGAGCGAGTTCACCAAGTACTGGATGGCTCCGGGCATCAAGCCCACCTATGAGCACGGGGAGCTGACACTGGGCACGGTGCGTCGACCTTCATGAGCAGTCGTTCGCGAACGGGCGTGCGCGACGGCGGGCGTCTCGACATCCTCATCGTGACCCAGATGTATCCCGGGCCGGGCGCGCCCGACCTCGGCGTGTTCGTGCAGGGCCAGGAGACCGCACTGCGCGCGCTCGGGCATCGCGTGCACGTGATCGGCGTGACGCGGCGCGGGGGCGGGCTCGCCAAGCACCTCGCATTCGCGGTGCGGGTCGTGCTGGGCATCTGGCGCCGCCGGCCCGACGTCGTCTACGCGCACTTCCTCGCGCCGGCCGGTGTGCTCGCGGCGGTGGCGTGCCGGTTCGTGCCGCGCACTGCGCTCGTCGTGGTCGCGCACGGGCGTGACGTGCGCAACATCGGTGAGCGGCGGGGCGTGGCGCGGGGCATGCGCGCACTTGCCGCGCGCGCCGATCGGGTGATCGCCGTCTCGCGGTTCCTCGCGGACGACCTCGAGGCGCGGGTGCCCGAACTCGCCGGCCGCGTGACCGTGCTCGATGCCGGGGTCGACGTCGAGGCGCGCTTCACTCCCGGCCTGCGCGCAGACGCACGCGTGAAGCTCGGCGGGTTCGACGCGCTCCCTGAGGGACCGGCCTTCCTGTTCGTGGGTACGCTCGACGAGCGCAAGAACGTGCTCCGCCTCGCCGAGGCGTTCGAGCGACTCGGCACCGGCTCCCTCACGATCGTGGGTGACGGGCCGCTCCGCGCCCGACTGGAGGACCGCGCGGGCATCCGCCTCGTCGGCCGGGTCGAGCACGCCCAGGTCGTGACCTGGATGCGTGCGTGCGACGTGCTCTGCCTCCCGAGCCTCGTCGAGCCGTTCGGGCAGGTGCTCATCGAGGCGATGGGCTGCGAGCGGAGCGTCGTGGCGACCAGCGTCGGGGGCCCGCCGGAGTTCGTGTCGGCACAGGCTGGCGTGCTCGTCGACCCGACGAGCGTCGACGACATCGAGCGGGGACTTCGCGCCGCCGGAGCGATGCCGGTGCCGAACCTCGTGGCGCGTTCGGTGGCCCTCGAGCACGATGTCAGGCGGCAGGTCGCACGCGTCGAGGAGCAGGTGCGGTCGGCCGTGCGAACTCGCGCAGACCTGTGACCGACTGACGCGCATTTGCTGACGAAGCTGCGCGTTCGCCGCGGCAGGCGACAGCAGGGAGGGCTAGCGTCGTGGAGCAGGCCGCACAACGGGTGCGGCGCCGACGAAAGGGTTTTCCCATGTCAGTCCTCGTGCAGTCATTCATCCCCGGCATGACGTCAGACGACTACGACGAGCGCAGCGCGAAGCTGCTGCCGATGCTCCGCTCCTTCGACGGGTATCTCGGCCTCCACGCCGCGGCACTCGTTGAGGGCGGCCTCCAGATCACCGAGACGTGGTCTGACAGCGAGCGCTACCAGTCGTGGATCGACGACGTCGTCGCAACCGCCATCCCCATCGGAGCCGTCAGCCAGATGCGCACGAGCTTCACACCCCTGTACGACCTCGAGCTCGCGGGCGAGGTCGTCCACGCCTGACGACACGACCTCCGTGCTCGCCGTGTTGGGAGGCAGGCGAGTGCGGAGGTCGACGCGTCAGGGAGTCTGCCCACCGATCGAACGACGCACGATACGAATGCAGTAGCATTCAGGCGCGTCGCGGGGTAGCTTGCGAGCGTCGCCGCGCAACCGGCGCGGCTCCATCGAGGGAGATCACCTTGTCAGTTCTCGTCCAGACCTTCATTCCGGGCATGACGTCGGTGCAGTACGACGCCACCACCGTCGCGCTCCAGCCGCTGCTCCAGTCGTTCGAGGGCTTCCTCGGATTCCACGCCGCAGCCGTCGTCGACGGTGGCCTCCAGATCAACGAGACCTGGGTCAGCAGCGACCGCTACCGCACGTGGATCTCCGAGGTCGTCGCGACCAAGGTCCCGGCCGAGGCCGTCGCCGCGATGCAGACGACGTTCACGCCGCTGCACAACGTCGTGCTCTCGGGTACGGCCGTCACCGCCTGATCGTCGCTCGGAGCCCGTCCTCGCTGCGCGCCGTGCAGCCGGGGGCGGGCTTCGTCGTAGCCGGCCGCGCCGCGACCGGCCTCAGGCCGAGAACCTCGTGACCGCGGCAATGACCTCGTCGGCCACCTCGCGGGCATGGGTCGCGTGCAGGTAGTGACCCGCGCCGGCGATGTTCACGTCGACGGGGTCGTCGAACCAGTCGCTCGCGAGGTCGCCTCCGCCGCCGAGTTCCAGCTCCCCGTGCACGATCGCGACGGGGCAGGTCACCCGGTCGGCGAACCGGGTCCAGGCGTTGTCCATCTCGTCGACCACGCCGAGGTGCATGCGCTGCCACGTGTCGATGGTCCACTGCTGGAGCGCCGGGCTGGAGGCTTCGAAGAGCGCGGGCACGACCTGGGCGAGCGTGCCCTCGCGGCGGGCTCGCATCATCTGCGCCGTGGCGCCCGCACCGTCGCCACCCGCGAAGTGCACGATCGGGTCGAGCAGCACCAGGCCTGCCACCAGCTCGGGGCGGGTCGCGGCGACCGCCACGCTGGTCGCGGCGCCGTAGGAGTGACCCACCAGCACCACCGGTGCGTGCGCCTCGACGACGCCCGCGACGTAGGCCGCGTGATGGTCGAGTGCGTAGCCGGCGTCGGGCTTCGGTGCGTCGCCGTGGCCGAGCAGGTCGATCGACTCGACGTGCCAGTCGGTCGGCAGCAGGCGCTCGAAGCGCTGGAAGGCGCGGCGGTCGGCGCCGAGGCCGTGGAGCAGGTACACGCGAGGGCTCATCGCCGCAGTCTAGACGCCCCGGTTTCCTCGCGAAACGGCCGGGCATCTCGTCGGCATGACCGATTCACCGCGCTCCTCACTCTGGCTCGACCGCCCCCGACGCGACGCCGCGAGCTATCCCCCGTTGATCGAGGACCTCACCGTCGACGTCGCGATCGTGGGCGGCGGCATCGTCGGGGCCTCCGTGGCGATGGTGCTCGCGGCCAAGGGGCAGCGGGTCGCCCTGCTCGAGGCCCAGCAGCTCGCCGGCGGCGCCACCGGCAATTCCACCGCGAAGGCGACGCTGCACACCGGCAGCAACTTCCGCGGCCTCATCGACACGCTCGGGGAGGAGCAGGCGCGCCTCGCGGTGGATGCCGACCGGGCGGGCCTCGACTTCATCCGCAAGTGGGCCGCCGACCTCGACCTCGGCGACGCCGTGCGATCGGTGCCGAGTTGGGCGTACACCTCCACCGAGGAGGGACGTCGCGAGCTCGAGCTCGAGCGCGAAGCGGCCGCGAGCCTCGGCGTCGAAGCCTGGTGGGCCGACGCCGAGGAGCTGGTGTTCGGCACGCATGCGCTGGGCGTCGCCGACCAGCTGCTCATCGAGCCGAAGCTGCTGGTGGAGGCCTTCGTCGCCCGGGCCGTCGAGCACGGCGCACGGGTGCACGAGCACTCGCGTGTGCGCGACGTGCATGCGGCGGGTGACACGATCGAGCTCACGCTCGACACCGACATCACCGTCACCGCAACCTCGGTGGTGCTCGCCACGCAGCTCCCCATCGCCGACCGCTCGATGGTGTTCGCGGCGAGCGAGTACCGCCGCTCCCACGTCGTGGCGCTCACCGCCGACGACGCCTTCGAACGGGCGCCGCACATGTACACCGGCATCGACTCCGGCGCCCTCTCGGTGCGGCCGGCGCAGCTCACCGACGGGAGCGGATCCGTCTTCGTGGTCGCGGGCAACGGCCACGCGCTCGACGAGGACGAGGATGGCACGCACGTCGACACGCTCGCCGACGATGCCCGCGCGTTGACGGGCGGCGGTGAACTCGCGCGAGCGTGGATCACCCACGACGTCTTCCCGAGCGACGGTCGACCCTTCGTGGGCCCGATCCGGGCGAACGAGCACATCTACATCGCGACCGGCTTCGGCGGTTGGGGCCTCGCACGGGGCGCGGCGGCGGCGCTCGCGATCAGCGGCCACATCCTGCGCGGACACGATCGCTGGGAGCACCCCTTCGACGCGCAACGGCTCGGTGCGTTCCTCAAGCCGGCCGCGATCAAGGAGGGCATCCACGACGCGGGCAAGCTCGTGCTCGACCGCCTGTCGACGAACCCGACCACCGCGATCGACCAGCTCGAGCAGGGGCACGGCACCGTCGTTCACCACGGCGGGCGGAGTGTCGCCGTGGCCCGCGACGAAGCGGGGGAGCTGCACGCGGTCAGCGCGACCTGCACGCACCTCGGGTGCCTCGTGCACCACGACGCCGAACGCGCCTGTTGGCAGTGCCCGTGCCACGGCTCACGCTTCACCCTGCAGGGCGAGGTGCTCCAGGGTCCGGCGACGAAGCCGCTCGAGCAGCTCGACGTCGACGCGCTGCGCTGACCGGTCGCTCGGGCGGTCAGTCCTGCGCGGCCAAGTTGCGGAGCACGTACTGGAGGATGCCGCCGTGGCGGTAGTAGGAGACTTCCTTCGGCGTGTCGACGCGCACGAGCGCGCGGAACTGGCGGCGCATGCCGTC
>JAOPYW010000368.1 GCA_025964405.1 Thermoleophilia bacterium
CGAGCGTCCGGTGATGTTGTAGCTCGACAGCACGGCCGTGTCGTCGACGACGAGCGACTTGCGGTGCAGCACCTCGGGGATCTGGAACCCCGCGCCGCCGAGCGAGATGAGCTTCTTGAGATGGGAATCGCCCACCCAGTTGAGCAGCGGCACGCCGAGGAGTGGCACGCCTGACGTCACGATACGCACGTCGACGCCACGGCGGGCGGCGTCGTCGATGTCGCGGATGAGTGACTGGTCGCTCAGGCCGGGGGTGGTGATCCACACGCGCGTGCGGGCCGTGCGGATGAGTTCGCGATAGCTCTCGGTCAGCTGGTAGATCGCGCGCTCGGGCGCGTTGATCTGGATGTCGAGCTCGAGCGATGAGGTGGCCTTCGGTGGCGCGTCGCCGAGCGCGGCCCGCACAACGTCGCGGTGGCGTGGGGAGACGTCACCACCGACGCGCTCCCACCGGTCGAGGGCCTCCGTGGCGAGGCGAGCGGCCGGCACGCCGGTGAGGCGCACCATGCTGTCGTGGTAGTCGTCGGTGACCGGCGTGAAGTTCATCCCGCCCACGAAGCTCGTCTCCCCGTCGACCGCGACCACCTTGCGATGGTCGACGTGACGCAGGGCGGCATCCTTGAGCACGCGTGGGAGGAACGGCACGCGCGAGTTGAAGATGACGTGGCCGCCGGCCCCCTCGAGGTCGCGCCGCAGGCGGGCGAAATTGCCGAGCGGCGGGAGCAGGGTGGAGGTGACGTCGGTCAGCAGGTTGACCTCGACGCCACGCTTCGCGGCGGCGACGAGCGACGCCACGAGGCGGGCACCCTTGCCGGCGTCGGCGATGGCGAAGAACTCGGCGTCGACGACGTGTCGTGCGCCGTCGATCGCAGCCACGATCGCGTCGGTGGCGGAATCCTGGTCGAAGAGCTGCCAGTCGGTTCCACGTGCGAACGCCGCATCCAGCGAACGCAGCTCACGTCGGTGGAGCCCGCGTTCGGGTGCCCCGACGTCTCCCTGCGGCGTAGCTGCGCCGATGGGCGCGGCGCCCACGATCGCCGGGGCCAGGCGCACCTAGTAGCTCAGGTGGAAGGTCTGGGCGAGCAGGTCGCCGATCCACTTGCCGACACCGCGGCGGGCACCCGGCTCCAGCTTCGTGCCACGCGCCATGTCGCCGGTCAGCACGTTCGCGATGGTGCTGACGAACGTCGGGTCGCTCGACTTGATGCCGATCTCGTGGTCGTGCTCGGCCGAGCGGTCGGTGATGTTGAAGCTGCCGAGGATCGCGGTGTCATCGGCGACCAACGCCTTGCGGTGCAGCACCTCGGGAATCGCATAGGCCGTCGCACCGAGCTTCGTGAGCTCCGCGAGGTGGGAGGCCGTGACCCAGTTGATGAGCGGAATCCCCACCGGCGCCTTGCCGGGCATCACGAACCGCACGTCGACGCCGCGGGCGGCGGCTGCGTTCAGCTCGGTGATGAGGGTCTGGGAGGTGTAGGCGGGCGACGAGATCCAGAGCCGCTGCTTCGCGCCGCGGATCGCATCGAGGTAGGCGTTGGAGAGACCGAACGACCCCTGTTCCGGTGCGTTGGAGACGACGTGCATCTCCATCGGCGAGGTCGGCTCGAGGGGCGCATCGCCGAGCGCGTCGGCCACGACCTTGCGGTGGATGTCGCTCACGGCTCCACCGACCGAGGCCCAGCGGTTGAGCTGGTTGACACCCAGTCGTGCGGCGTCGACGCCCGACAGCTGCAGCATCGAGTCGTGGTAGAAGTCGGTCATCTTCGCGAGGTTCATGCCACCGGTGAAGGCGACGTCGCCGTCGATCGTCAGCACCTTGCGGTGGTCGACGTGCTGGAGGGCCGGGTTCTGCTTGCCGCGCGGCGAGAACGGCAGGTGGGTGGACGTCGTGATGACCGTGCCGCCGGCCTCGGTGACGATGTCCTTGAACCGGTGGTAGCTGAGCGGCGGCGGCGTGACGACCGACATGAAGTCGGCGATCACGTTCACCTCGACGCCGCGCTTCGCCGCGCGGGCGAGTGCATCGGTCACGAGCTGGCCCTTGCCCGTGTCGGTGATCTGGAAGTACTCGGCGTTGACGATCTGCTTCGCGTTGTCGATCGCCGTCACGATCGCGGGAATCACGGTGGTCTCGTCCCACAGCGCCCAGGTCGGACCCGTGACGCTTGGCCACACGGGCGCGCCGGGAATCGGGTTCCCGTCGGGCAGCTGCGTCGGCATCGGAGCCGGGAGCTCCGAGGGCGGGGCGGTGCGCGGAGTGAGGGCAGTTCGCACGTGCATGGAGCCATCCTTGCGGAACTCGGTCGGCCGTGCCGAGGTTCCGCTGCGTCGGCGTCCCGTCGCGGCCAGATACCCGGCCACCTCGGCGGCCGTCGGGGCCGCCACCTGTGAGAGGATCCTCCGCTGTGAGCCACGGTCCCACAACACCGGTCGGCGCAGGCGGCGCCGACGGCGCGGCCGGCCCCGCAACTGCCGACGACGGCGGGCTCGAGCGAGTGCTCGGGGTACCGGCGCTGTTCAGTGCCGCCTACGGCAACGTCGGCTCCTCGATCTACTACGCCCTCGGCCTCGTCTCGGGCTTCGCGCTCGGCCTGACGCCGGTGGCGTTCGTGGTCTCGGGCGTGATCTTCGTCATGACGGCGCTCACCTACGCCGAGGGCACGACGTCGTTCCCGGAGGCCGGTGGCGCGTCGTCGTTCGCGCGCCACGCGTTCAACGAGGTCGTGTCGTTCGTCACGGCCTGGGCGCAGCTCCTCAACTTCGTCATCACGATGTCGATCTCGGCGTTCTTCGTGCCGCACTACCTGGGCGTGTTCTGGGATCCGCTCAAGTCGTCGCCGATGGATGCGATCGGGGCCATCGTCGTGATCGGCCTGCTCGCTGCGCTCAACATCTACGGGGTGCAGGAGACCGCGGCGCTGACCGTCGCACTCGCCCTCGCCGACTTCGGTACGCAGGTGCTGCTCGCGCTGCTCGGCATGCTCGTGCTCTTCGATCCGCACGTGCTCGTGTCGAACGTGCACCTCGGCATCGCCCCGACCTGGAGCGACTTCGTGTTGGGCATCACCCTGTCGATGATCGCCTACACGGGCATCGAGACCATCTCGAACATGGCGGAGGAGACCCGCGACCCGATCAGGTCGGTGCCGCGCGCGATCGGGTGGGTGGTCGCGGCCGTGCTCTCGCTCTACATCGTGCTCCCCCTCGTGGCCCTGAGCGCGCTGCCCGTGACCAAGGGCGCCGACGGCGAGTATTCGACGAAGCTCGGCCTACCGGAACCTGCGGGCTTCGCGGGTGACCCGTTCATCGGCCTCGTGCGCGCCTTCCACCTGCCGGCCGACTGGATGCTGCCGGTGCTCGAGGGGTACGTCGGGGTGCTCGCGGCGGTGATCCTCTTCATCGCGACGAACGCGGGAATCATCGGTGTCAGTCGCGTCTCCTATTCAATGGCGCAGTATCGCCAGATGCCGTCGATCCTGCGGCGCCTGCACCCGACTCGCAAGACACCCTACGTGTCGATCACGGTGTTCAGCCTCGTCGGGTGCGCGCTGCTGTTGCCCGCACTGTTCTATGGAATCACCTTCGAGTGGCTCGGTTGGAAGCACCATCCGGTCGGCATCTCGGGCGCCAAGCAGAACGAGGTGCTCGGCAACCTCTACGCCTTCGGGGCGATGCTGTCGTTCTCCATCGCGCACGTCTCCGTTTTCTGGATGAGGTGGCGCGGCGACGAGCGGCCCTGGACCGCTCCGGGCGGCATCACGATCCGCGGTCGTTCGATCGCGACCTTCTCGGTCATCGGGTTCCTCGGCACCGGCGGCGCGTGGGCCGTGCAGGTGGCGACGCACCCGCTCGAGCGCGCCATCGGGTTCGGCTGGATGCTCATCGGTCCGGTCGTCTACGTGCTCTACCGACGCACGCAGGGCCTCTCGCTCATGGAGACCGCTCGCGCCCCTGTCTACGTCGCGCCC
>JAOPYW010000369.1 GCA_025964405.1 Thermoleophilia bacterium
ACACGCCCTCCCAGGTCAGTTTGGCCCCCTGAAAGGGGCCGAATTCGCTCCGAGTGAACAGCCGGCCTACGCGGTGCGCCGATCGATCTGTCAGAGTTGCGCGTGAACCGATGTCCGGCACTCCCCACACCCGACGTCCGGCGCCACCGAAGCACACCCGGTCAACGGCACGAATCGTGCTGCGAACCGTGGTCATCTGCGTCGTGGTGCTCGCGGTCGGATACGGCGTGGGGCTCCTGCTGGGCCAGGCGTTGATGTAAGGCGACTCGGAGAACATTTGATGAACAACTTCAGCGACATCCTCGACCTGCTGCGCAGCATGGGTCTCATCCTCGCGGTGGTGTTCTACGTCGCGATCGTGTTCTGGACCTACAAGGACATGCGCAAGCGCAACGACGACCCGATCCTCATCGCGACGGCCACCGCCGTGTCGATGCTGCCGATCGTCGGCGTGCTCGTGTACCTGCTCCTGCGCCCGAGCGAGTACCTCGCCGACGTGCGGGAGCGTGAGCTCGAGATCCGCGTGATGGAGCGCGAGCTCGGTCGCCACGAGCGCTGCCCGTACTGCAAGAGCCACATCGAGGCCGGCTACCTGTCGTGCCCCGTGTGCACCACCAAGCTCCGCCAGAGCTGCACCGGCTGCGACAAGCCGCTCGATCCGCGCTGGGTGCTGTGCCCGTTCTGCGAGACCGAGGTGCCCGGCCGTGGTCGTCCCGCAACTCCGCCCGCCGGCGGCAGCACGAGCGGCCGCGCCGCAGCACCACGCTCGGCAGCGCCGCGCAGCGAGCGACCGAGCAAGGTGGAGCGCGAGCCCGCCCGTGACCGCGCGCCGCGTGCACCGCGCGACAGCGCTCGCACGACCGATCGTCCGTCGACGAAGTCGAGCAAGCCGTCGACCCGCGACCTGAAGTCGTCCGATTCCAAGGACGACCTCACGACCGGCATCAGCACCGAGCCGTTCGGCAAGGACTGATAGCTTCCGCACCGCAGCACCGCACCACCGACGTTTCCAGTCACCACACCGAGGATCCAGATTTACATGGCAGTTGAGCGCACCTTCCTGATGGTCAAGCCGAGCGGCACCGAGCGAGGCCTCACGGGCGAAGTCATTCGTCGCGTCGAGCAGCGCGGTCTGAAGATCAAGGGCCTCAAGCAGGTCAAGGTCTCCAAGAAGCTCGCCCAGGACCACTACGACGAGCATCGCGCCCGCCCGTTCTTCGGTGAGCTCATCGCCGGCCTGACCCGCAGCCCCGTCGTCGGCATCGTCGTCGAGGGCGAGAGCGCCGTGGCCGTCGTGCGCTCGATGCTCGGCACCACGAACCCGGTCGACTCGGCCCCCGGCACCATCCGCGGCGACTTCGCCACGGAGCTCGCCGAGAACATCGCCCACGGCTCCGATTCGGTGAAGTCGGCCAAGCGCGAGATCGCGCTCTGGTTCGACAAGACCGAGCTCGCGAAGTAGTCACGGCATGTCGATCCTGCTCGCCTCGGCGTCGCCGCAGCGCAGCGCGATCCTGACCCAGCTCGAGCTCCCCTTCCGCGTCATCGCGCCGGAGGTGGAGGAGCTCGACATGGGCACGCCCAACGAGGTCGCGCTCCACAACGCGCGCCTCAAGTCGGGTGCCGTCATCGAGCAGGCGCGCGAGGACGAACTCGTGCTCGCGTGTGACACGCTCGTCGACGTCGACGGCATCCCGTTCGGCAAGCCCGCCAACGTCGAGGAAGCCTTCACGATGCTCACGCTCCTGCGTGGGCGCACCCACGACGTGGTGGGCGGCATCGTGCTCGTGCACCCGAAGTCGGGTCGCATGCACGAACGCGCCGTGCGCACCAAGGTGCGGTTCCGCGACTTCCCCGACGACCTGCTCCAGCGCTACCTCGACGGCGGCGAGTGGAACGGTCGCGCCGGCGGCTACGCCATCCAGGGCACCGGGGCCGCGATGGTCTCGGGCATCGGTGGCGACTACCAGAACGTGGTCGGCCTGCCGGTCTCGATGCTGCTCTCGCTGCTCGAGGAAGAACCCGGCTGGAACGACCTCGCCCGGAGCGCCGCCGCGGTCTGATGTTCGACCACTCCGCGCTCGAGACTGCGTTCCGCAACCTCAGCTACATGACCGGCAACACCTGGCTCGCCTGGCTGCCCGTGCTGCTCTATGAGGCGATGCACGACCGTCGTCACGCGCTCCCCGCGACCGCGGTCATCGTCTTCGGGGGAGCGGGCGCCGCACTGGTGCGCCTCCGCGATGCGTCACCGCTGACCGCCATCGTCGTCGCCGTCGCGCTCGCACTGGCCGCGGCCGCCTGGCTCGCCTTCGCGCGTCGCGGTGCGACCTGGGCGCGGGTGCTCGCCATCCTCGCGATCGTCGCCTTCACTCCGAACGCGCCCTACGTGCTCACCGACACCTACCACTTCCAGCAGGACGTCCGCGCGACGGGCATGCCCGCAGGCGGCATCTTCCTGCTCGCCGCCGAATACGCCGTGTTCCTCGTCGTGGCCGCGTCGGCGTGGATCGTCATCCTCGACCGGGGGCGCGACCTGCTGGTCGAACGTCGGCCACGCTGGCCGCGCCTCGCCATCCTCACGCTGGTGAGCCTCGTCAGTGCGTTCGGCATCTACCTCGGGCGCATCGTCCGGCTCAACTCCTGGGATCCGATCGGGCATTCGGGCCGGGTCGGCGATGCGATCTCCACGGCCGTCACCCACGCCGGGCCGATGGCGTTCACGTTCGTGTGGGCCGCCGTCATCCTCGTGGTGGGAGCGGTCGGGCTCACGTTCGTGCGGCGCACCCACGCGACGCGCATCCGCGGACGGCAGCTCGTCGCGCCGCTCATCGGCTGCGTGTTCGCCGCGCTCCTCGCCGGCGGCACGATCGTCGGGCGCGTCTACGAGGCCTACGGTGTCGTCACGCCGCATCCGTCACGGCACACGATCGTGCTCTGCCTCGTGGCGTCGGTCGTGGTCGGGGCGGTCGCCGGTGGCTGGCTCGTCAGCCACCTCGGCGTGGCTCGCGCGTCCGAGGGCGCGGCCGCCAGCGCGTTCGTGCTGCCGGTGCTCGGGGTGGCGCTCGTCTGGGCTGCGAGCACGATGTGGTGGGCGCAGTACCGGGGGCTCTGCCACTTCGGTCCGGCGTTCAACGACCGTGGTGATCGCTGCGCCTACGCGCAGAAGCGTCCGCTCTGACGACTCAGTCGCCCGCGCCCTCGTCGCCGTCGAGCACGTGCACGGGCAGGGCCCCTTCGTCGAGTGAGGTGACGTCGTCGACGGCCGGCTTGACGTCGGTCGTCACCACGGGCTGCTCGTCGTCGGAGCTGCTGCTCGACGAGTCGGCGGATTCGCTCGAGCTGGAGGAGTCCTCGTCGTCGAACTCGTCCTCCTCGAAGGGGAGCCCGGCTGCCTGGAACATCCGGCCCGTCCTGCCGTGCGCATCCTTGAGGGCCTCGGGGTCCATGGGCTCGTGCGCGGGGGGTGTGGCGTCGTCGGTCATGTCGCACATGATGCCCTGCCCTCGGCGAGCGCACACCCGCGGACAGAGCGGCCGCCCCCGTGGCCGTGACCGGACCCGCGCACCCCAGAGTGCCGCAGGCGGCGGCCGCACGGGCGTATCCTCCTGCGCATGTTTGGATTTTCTGGGATCGGCGCCCGCGACATCGCCGTAGACCTCGGTACTGCCAATACGCTCGTGTACGTCCGCGGACGCGGCATCGTGCTCTCGGAGCCGTCGGTGGTGGCCATCGACCAGCGCACCGGTGAGGTGCACGCCGTCGGCATCGAGGCGAAGCGCATGCTCGGCCGCACGCCGGCATCGATCACCGCGATCCGCCCGCTCAAGGACGGCGTCATCGCCGACTTCGACGTGTGCGAGCAGATGCTCCGCCACTTCATCAAGAAGGTGCACCACAACCGCTTCGCGCATCCCCGCGTCGTCGTCTGCGTGCCCTCGGGCGTGACGAACGTGGAGAAGCGTGCCGTGGAGGAGGCGACGCTGTCAGCCGGCGCCCGCCACGCCTACCTGATCGAGGAGCCGATGGCTGCTGCGATCGGATCCGGCCTGCCGACCGGTGAGCCGACCGGCTCGATGATCGTCGACGTGGGCGGTGGTACCACCGAGGTCGCCGTCGTGTCACTCGGTGGCATCGTCGTCGCCCACTCGCTCCGCGTCGGCGGCGACGAGATGGACGAAGCGATCATCGATTACGTCAAGAAGGACTACAAGATCCTCATCGGGCACCAGACGGCCGAGGAGCTCAAGCTCGAGATCGGCTCCGCCTTCCCGATGCAGCAGGAGATGAAGGCCGAGATCCGCGGTCGCGACCTCGTCACCGGCCTGCCCAAGACGCTCATCCTCACCAGTGAGGAAGTGCGTGAGGCACTCAAGGATCCGGTCGAGCAGATCGTCGACGCCGTGAAGCTGACGCTCGACAAGACCCCGCCGGAGCTCGCCTCCGACATCATGGACCGCGGCATCATGCTCGCCGGCGGCGGTGCACTGCTCAACGGCCTCGACGAACGCCTGCGCCACGACACGCACATGCCCGTGCACATCGCCGAGTCGCCGCTCACCTGCGTCGCCATCGGAGCCGGCCGGTCGCTCGAGGAGTACGAGACCATCCAGCGCACGCAGACCCGCGGCCGCCGCGCCACCCGCTTCTCCTGAGGCGTTAGCACAGGCATCGAACTGACGCGGCCACTACCGGCCATGTGATTGCGTTCGCCCCGTGAAGACGCAACGGGCAGCCCCCAGCTCCCGAAGACAGTACGCCCCCTCCATGCGAAGCCCCCTCTTTACAAGCAAGCGCCGCATCCGGCGCACCAGCACCGCAAGCACCCTGGCCAAGCCGCGCCGCAACGCGCCGCCGGCCACGGGCGGACCCGTCGCCTCTGCCGAGTACATCGGTCGCGGACGCCGCCGCTCGGTCTCCTCGGGTGGTCGCAACCGGGGCACCGGCGTGCTCCCGCGCCCGCACTCCGCGCAGCTCACCCGTCGCATCGTGCTGACGGTACTCATCTGTGCCTCGTTCGGCCTGATCACCGCCACCTACCGCGGCGGCGTCGTCATCCACGCCGCCCAGAACCAGGTGCTGCAGGTCGTCGCCCCGATCGAGCGCGGCATGTCGCGCGCCTGGGATCCGGTCGCCGGCGCCTGGAACTGGTTCGGACGCCTCTTCAACGCGACCTCGGAGAACCCCGAGCTCAAGCGCCAGAACGATGAGCTGCGCCAGCAGGTGCACGCGCTCAAGACGGCCGAATCCGACAACGCCCACTTCCAGGACCTCATCAGCTTCGAGGGCAACTCGACGATCCCCGGCGACCTGCGCCGCGTGCACGGTCGCGTGATCGGGCGCACCGGAACCACCGACTCGCCGCTCATCGTCGACCTCGGCACGAACCAGGGCGTGCAGGTGGGCGATCCCGTCATGGGCATCGGCGGGCTCATCGGCATCGTCACGAGTGTCAACGAGAAGGTCGCGGTCGTCGGGCTCATCAACGGCAACGACCAGAACGTCGGCGCGAAGGCGGTCAACGCATCGGGCGGCGCAGAGGGCGTGCTGCAGGCCGTCTCGAGTGACGGGGTGCCCGCCCTGCGGCTCACGTCCGTTCCGCAGGACCTCGAGGTCGAGGTCGGCGACGACGTCGTGACCAGCGGCTTCTTCAACCCGAAGAACGCACTCGGCTCCAAGTATCCGGCCGACCTGATCATCGGACGCGTCACCGACGTCGGCCAGAGCCCGGGTGACCTCAGCAAGACCATCCAGGTCACGCCCTTCGCCGACTTCGAGAACATCCGCACGGTCACCGTGCTCGTGAAGCGCGACGGCGTGTCGAACGCGCTGACCCTCCCCGAGGACGCGTCGATCGGCACGCTCCCCGCGACCTCCGAGACCGCGACGGCGCGATGAGCTATGCCGGCGCACGCACAGTGAGTGTCCTGTTGGTGCTCTTCGCCGCCCTCGTGCAGGTCTCGATCGCGTATCGCATCGACCTGCTCGGCGCGACCCCGAACGTGCTCATCCTGGTCGTCGCCTCGATCTCGCTCCTGACGGGTTCGGTCGTGGGAGCTGCGCACGGGTTCGTGGCCGGTACGGCGGTGGCAGCCTTCGGAGGCCTGGCGATCGGGCCCTACGCGCTCATCGCGACCCTCGTCGGGTTCGGCATCGGCCGTCTCGGCGAGACCCTCATCACCGACGAGCATCCCGTGCCGCCGCTCGTGTCGGGCGTGCTCGCGACCGCGACGGTGCAGCTCGGCGTGCCGCTCGTGACCTTCCTCGTCGCCCCCAGCGCGCCGTCGCTCGACGGGCTCTGGACGAACACCTTCCTCGTCACTGCGCTGTCGGCAGTGCTCGCCATCCCGACCTACCTCGGCGTGCGACGCCTGCTCGCGGCTACCTCACCGCGGCATGACACGGCAGGGGAGGTCTCGGCATGAGCGGCAACCGCGGATCTCGTCGTGGACGCCCGCCGCGTGGCGTCTCGGAACTCTCCCGCTCAGCGCGCGAGGGTGCGCTGCCGATCGCCCCGCGCATCGCCGTCGCCGGCATCATCGGCGCCGTGCTCTTCGGCATCCTCATCCTGCGCCTGTGGGCGCTCACGGTGCTGGGGGGTGCGCAGTACGCCGAGCGCGCCGACCGCAACCAGCTGCGCCTGCTCCCGCGTGAGGCACCGCGCGGCAAGATCCTCGACCGCAACGGCGAGCCGCTCGTCTCCAACCGCGAGGTGCAGCAGGTCGTGCTCAACCTGCAGGACGTCGACGTCGAACGCCTGCCGTCGCTGCTCGCCGCGCTGGCGCCGGTGCTCGACACCACGCCGGCCAAGCTGCAGAAGCAGGTCGACAAGGCCGTGCCCGGACAGCTCGAGCCGGTCGTGCTCGCCGGCGACGTCAAGGGCATGAATCCGATCTGGTACCTCCAGGAGCACAAGGGCGAGTTCCCGGGCATCGACGTCAAGAAGAGCTACCAGCGCAGCTACCCGTTCAACAAGACGGCGGCGCACATCCTCGGCCAGGTCGGCGAGGTCTCCGAGAACCAGCTCAAGACGACGCACACGAACCTCAAGTCGGGCGACCGCCTGGGCGTGTCGGGTGTCGAGAACACCTACGACTCCTTCCTGCGGGGCACCGACGGTTACGACGCGGTGCAGGTCAACGCCGCAGGCGTGCGTGAGGGCATCGGCCGTCAGCTCCCGGCCCAGCCGGGCAACAACCTGCAGCTGACGATCGACCTGCCGCTGCAGCGTGTGGCCGACAAGGCGCTCAACGAGTGGGTGCACAAGGCTGCCTCGATGCCCAAGGGACACGACGCCGACGGCGGCGCCATCGTGGCGATGGACGTCGACAGCGGTGAGCTGCTCGTGTCGGCGTCGAACCCGAGCTTCGACGAGAACATGTTCGTGGATCCGCTCCGCTACCGCGAGGTGCAGCGTCTCTACTCGAAGAAGAACAAGGCGAAGCCGTCGATGGACCGCACGCTCGGCGGTTCGTGGCCGCCTGGTTCGACCTACAAGACGATCACCGCGCTCGCGGCGATGGACGACAAGCTCATCACGCCCAGCGACACGCTCGAGTGCGCCGGGTCGATGGACATCTTCGGCCGCAAGTTCAAGAACCACGAGACGGGCTCGCGCGGCTGGATCAACCTGAGCCAGGCCCTCGAGACCTCGTGCGACACCTACTTCTACCAGCTCGGATTGAGCTTCTACAACCAGGAGCCCGGGCCCGAGGAGCTCAAGAAGAACCCGAACGCCGAATCGTCGCTGCAGCAGTGGTCGCGCAAGTTCGGCCTGGGCGAGTCGACGGGCGTCGACGTGCCCGGCGAGGTCCCCGGCATGGTGCCGAACGCTGCCACGAAGCAGGAGCTCTACTCCGATCCGAAGCGGTTCCAGGCGTGGGAGCGCAACTGGTTGCCCGGCGACTCGGTCAACCTGTCGATCGGCCAGGGCGACCTGCTCGTGACCCCGCTGCAGATGACGAGCGTCTTCGCCACGCTGGCCAACGGCGGCACGAAGTACACACCGCACTTCGGTCGCAGCATCCGCGACGCATCGGGCAAGGAGGAGTTCAGCCTGCCCGTGAAGAAGCCCGTCGACCTCGGGCTCGATCCCGTGTCACACGCGGGCGTGAAGGACGGCCTGTACGCTGTGAACAACGGCGCCAACGGCACGGGCCGCGGAGTGTTCGGCGAGAGCTTCCCGGTCAGCACCGCCGGCAAGTCGGGCACCGCGGAGAAGGGCACGACCACCGACCTCGCGTGGTACTGCGGCTACGCGCCCGTCGAGAAGCCCGAGATCGCGGCCTGTGCGTTCATCGACAAGGGCGGCGGCGGTAGTGCCGTGGCGGCTCCCGTCGTGGCAGCGGTCTTCCGCGAGTACTTCAGCAAGAAGCACCAGGACCTGATGGCGCGCACGGCGCGGCGCGACGCGGCGGCGGCCGAATGAACCGGCGCGGACGTACCCTCTTCGGCATCGATGCCGGCATCGCGCTCGGCGTGATCGCCATCCTCGTCGGCAGCATCACGCTGCTCGCGACGGCGATCGTGCGGCCCTCGGGCGGCCTCGACCAGTCGTTCGCCCACAAGCAGGCGATCTTCGCCGTGATCGGCTTCGGCATGGCGTTCGTGGTGTCACGCGTGCCGATCGGGTTCTGGCAGCGCTTCTGGCCACACGCGCTCGTCGCGTCGATCGCGGGCGTGCTGCTCGTGAAGCTGCTCGGCACCTTCGTGCCCGCCATGGCGCCGATCGTCAACGGCTCCCGCCGCTGGATCAACCTCCCGGGCCCGTTCGACCCGCAGCCGTCGGAGTTCGGCAAGGTGCTCGCGCTCATCGCGATCTCGGGGTTCCTCGCGTCGCGCCACCGTGAGATCCGCGATGGACGCGTGTTCGCGACTGCCCTCGCGATGATGGCCGTGCCCGCCGCGGTCGTCTTCTCCCAGCCCGACTTCGGTACCGCGCAGGTCTACGGGTGGCTCGCCCTCGGTGCGCTGTTCTTCGCCGGGGCTCGTTGGCTGCACTTCGCGATGCTCGGCGGCGCCGTGGTCGCCGTGCTGGTGCTCGTGCTCGGCATCTTCCCCGCCGTCACCGGGCAGCAGCTGGTGCACGACTACCAGATCAAGCGACTGACCGGCTTCCTCGATCCCGAGGCCGACCCGCAAGGCACCAACTACCAGACGATCCAGGCGAAGGTCGCCATCGGTTCGGGCGGCGTCGCCGGGCGCGCCGACGGAGAGGCCTCGCAGGTGCAGCAGGGCTTCCTGCCCGAGCCCCAGACCGACTTCATCTTCGCGACCCTGGTCGAGCGCTTCGGCTTCCTGGGTGGCGTGGTACTGCTCGGCATCTACGGGTTCCTCATCAGCCGCATCTTCGCGATGGTCGCGTCGGCGGCGACTCCCTTCTCGCGCCTGATCGTCGGCGGAGTGGGGGTGCTCTTCACCTGCCAGGTGGTCATCAACGTCGGCATGGTCATCGGCGTGCTGCCGATCACCGGCGTGCCGCTCCCGTTGTTCTCCTATGGCGGCTCGGCGATCATGACCAACATGGTCGCGATCGGCCTCGTCATCAGCGCCCTGCGTGAGAGCGAGACCCCGAACGTGCGCTACCAGCGTCGCACCGGTCGCCCGGTGGGCGGCTACGGCTCGCTGCGCGCCCAGGTGGGCGAGTCGACCACTGCGGGCGCCGGTCGCCGTCGCGGATCGGCCCAGCTCACCCCGTTCGCCTCGCCACTGGTCGGGGGCACCGCCAAGCGCCGGCGCAAGCGCCGCCCCACCAGCCGGTAGCGCGCAGCGCTCCCCAGCGTCGAGGAACGGCGTCGTGGCGTGGTTGATCGGGTGGGGCTCAAGGCCCATAGCCGTCGCGCCGACGATGCTGGAACACGGGCCGCTTCGGCGAGGAAGGGTCTGGTAGGGTACGCAGGAGTTTTCCGTCCGTAGGCGCTGTGCGCGCGAACGGCGCCCCCGATGGGCAGCCGACGCAGCCCGGCCGCCCCGTTCGCAGCGTTACGCGCAACGGTGCACCCCGACGACGGTCATGAGGATTGCAGGAGGCTCGACGCGGTGACACCGCTCGACCAGACCATCGGGTCGCCTCTGTCGACAGCACCTTCCGTGCTTCGACCGGGCGACGTAGCACCAGACCGGACCCAGGTTCCGGCGCATTCGATCGCACCTTCCGTGCAGTCGACTTCCGACACGCGCTCCAGCGCACCTGCAACTGCCGCAGACATGCGGCGCTCACCAAGGCATGGGGCGGCTGCTGGCGTCTCCTGACGCTCGGCGCCCACGCAGACATCTACACGAAAGCAGGGAACCCGCATGGGTCTCTTCGACAAGGTCAAGAAGGCAATCTCGGGCGGCAGCTCGAGCACGCCGTCCAAGGGCGCGCCCGCCAGTGGCAGCAAGCCCGCATCCGGCGGCCAGGGCGGTCAGCGCTCCGGCGGCCAGGGTGGCCAGCGCTCCGGTGGACAGGGCGGCGGCGGCAATCGCAACCGCAATCGCAATCGTGGTGGCCAGGGCGGCCAGGGTGGTCAGTCGGGCGAGGGACGCCAGCCGCGCGACGGCGAGGGTGAGGGCACGGCCGGCGGTCAGCAGTCGAATTCCGGCAACCGACGTCGTGGGTCACGCGGCGGCCGCGGTCGCAGCGGTCAGGGTGGCGAGGGCACGGCAACGACCGAAGCTCGCACCGAGGGCACGGCCCGCGAGGGTGGCGAGGGCTCCGGCTCGAGCGCCAATCGCCGTCGCCGCGGCGGCCGTGGTCGCGGCTCGGGCCAGGGCGGTCAGGGTGGCAACCGTGAGGGTGGCCAGGGCGGCCAGCGCTCCGGCGGCCAGCAGGGCACCACGCGCAAGGTGACGCGCAGCAACGCTGGCGAGCTCAAGGAGCAGCAGGAGAAGGAGGGCGGCTCCGGCGGCCGCTCCGGTGGCCAGCGCAAGCGGTCCGGCTCGGGCTCCGGCTCGGGCAACCGCAGCCGCAGTGGCGGTCGCTCCGGGAGCGGCGGCAACCGGAATCGCAGCGGTGGCGGGCGCGAGCGCACGCGCCGCGGTTCGGCATCGAGCGGCTCCAACCGCCGGGTGCTCGACGCCAACGAGCGTCCCAAGAATCCGGTCAAGAAGCAGATTCTCATCAACTCCTCGGATCCGAACGAGATCCGCATCGCGATCCGCGAGCAGCAGAAGGTGGTCGAGGTCTACGTCGAGCGCAAGGGCAAGCGATCCCTCGCCGGCAACATCTACAAGGGCCGCGTGCAGAACGTGCTGCGCGGCATGGAAGCAGCGTTCATCGACATCGGCCTCGAGCGCAACGGTTTCCTCTACGTCGACGAGATCACGCCGGCCGCGGCCGACTCCGACCAGGTGATGCGCGTCACCACCGTCGCCGACGTCGATTCCAACGCGGGTGACGCCGCGGTCGACGTCGCCGAGGGCGCACCGGTCGACACCGCCGACCTCCCCGACAACCTCCCGAGCGTCGACGCCGATGCCGTCGAGGCCGCGAAGCACCCGATCCTCGAGCCGGGCACGCCCGCCGAGGCGATGGCGATCGCCGCCGCCGAGAACGACGAGACTCTCGACATCGATGACGCGATGGAGGAGGTCGAGCGCGAGGAGCAGGTCGCCGCGGAGGACGACGCCGCCGGCACCGACACGAAGGCCGAGAAGTCATCGGGTCGTGGTCGCGCCCGCATCCAGAACAAGAAGAAGATCCAGGAGCTGCTCAAGCAGGGCCAGGAGATCCTCTGCCAGGTCGTGAAGGATCCGATGGGCACGAAGGGGTCGCGCCTGACGACCCAGTACTCGCTCGCCGGTCGCTACCTCGTGTACGTACCCGACGGCGAGGGCCTCGGTGTCAGCCGCCGCCTCGAGGATGCCGAGCGCAACCGCCTCCGTGACATCGTCAAGCAGTTCGAGCTGCCCGCCGGTGGCGGACTGATCGTCCGCACGGCCGCCGAGGGTGGCCGCGAGGAGGACATCGCCAAGGACCTGCAGCTGCTGCTGCGCCTCCACGAGCAGCTCATGGACAAGGCCGGCCAGGCCCGCGCCCCGAAGCTCCTCTACAACGAGGCCGACCTCTCGCTGCGCATCATCCGCGACCTCATGAACGACGAGGTCGAGGAGGTGCTCTGCGACGACGATCGCCAGTACCAGCGCATCATGAACTACCTCAAGCGCACCGCGCCGGTGCTCGCCGAGCGCGTGCGCATGCACGACGGCCAGCGCCCGCTCTTCGAGAGCTACGGCGTCGAGGAGGCCATCCGCTCCACGCTCTCGAAGCGCGCAGAGCTCCCCAGCGGTGGCTACCTGATCATCGATTACGCCGAGGCGTTCACCGTCATCGACGTCAACACGGGTCGCTCGGTCGGCACGTCGGGGCTCGAGGAGACGATCACCAACACCAACATGGAGGCGGCCGAGGAGGTCGTGCGCCAGCTGCGCCTGCGTGACATCGGCGGCATCATCGTCGTCGACTTCATCGACATGAACCTGATGAAGAACCGCGACATGGTGCTCGAGCACTTCCGCAAGGAGCTCTCGAAGGACCGCACCAAGACCTACCTCGTCGAGATCAGCCCACTCGGCCTGGTCGAGATGACGCGCCAGAACGTGTCGGAGGGCGTGCGCGAGATCCTCACGTCGACCTGCACGGTGTGCGAGGGACGTGGCGTCGTCGTGAGCCCCGAGACGCATGCGATCGAGGTCGAGCGCGCAGTGGTGGAGCTGGCCGCGGCGCTGGATGCCGGGGTCGAGGCCGTGGCCATCGAGACCGAACCTGGTGTCGCGAAGGTGCTCGCCGGCAACACCGGCAAGCAGGGTGAACTCAACAAGCGCGCCGGCAAGAACGTGCGCGTGTTCGCCGACCCCGACCTGACGTCGAACACCTTCGCGGTGCGGGCGACCGGTGCACAGTCGACGATCGACTCGCTGCCGGATCCGCTCCAGCGCGGCACGAAGCACAAGGTGCTCATCGAGCGCGTCGATCCCGCGAACGAGGCCGACGGCCTCGCGACCATCGACGGCGTGCTCGTCACGGTGGTCGGTGCCGGGTCGTCGGTCGGCGAGGAGAAGACCATCCTCATCGCCGCCTGTTCGGGTGAGCGTGCGTTCGCGACGCTGGTCAAGCCCGCGCGTCGGCGACGACGCCGCGGTGGACGTGGACGCAAGCGCACGACCGCGGGTGTGGGCGCAGCGGGCGACTCGCTCGACGACGCACCTGACGGCGACGACGACGAGGGTAGCGACGGCGAGCTCGCCGAGGGCGACGAGGGCGAGTTCGAGGAGGACGACTTCGAGGACGAGGACGAGGACGACGCCGAGGCCGAGCTCGATCCCGAGGCTGCCGCGATCGCCGCTGAGGAGGACATCCGCACGGAGATCCTGCCGCGCCTGGTGGTGCTGCAGACCGACGAGGACGAACTCGACGATGACGACGACGAGGACGACGATCCCGACGATGACGGGAGCGACGACGACGGCGGCGAGGACGATGGCGGCGACGACGAGGGCGGCGACGACGAGGGTGACGACGAGCCGGCTGGCTCGACCGACTCCGAGGATGCCGACGACGACGAGGCCTCCGACGAGGATTCGTACCTGGATCCGACCACGGCGAACTACGACGACGAGGATGATCCGACCGAGCTCGTGCGGCGCACCGACGTCGACGACCGCGACGAACCGAGCATCGACGCCGACGGTGACGACGACCACCTCAACGCACGAGGCCTGACGGCGCCGAAGGTCGTCACGCCACGTGCGTCGGAGGGCCCGCGCGGTGGGGGGCAGCGTTCGTCGCAGCAGCGCGCGCCCAGGGCGAAGGTCGACGCCGCGGGTGACACCGACGCCGATGCCGACTCGGGCGATGCCGACAGTTCGAGCGCCGGTCAGGGTGGCGCGCCTGCGCTCAACCCCGACGGTACCCCCAAGCGTCGACGTCGCCGCGGTTCGCGCGGCGGTCGCGGCCGCAGCCGCACCGGCGGTACCGGTGGGTCCGGTGGCGGTCAGGGCAGCGGTGGTGCCAACGGGGGCGGCCAGCGCAGCAATGCCGGTGGCAGCGGCGGGGGATCCACCTCGTCGACGTCATCCAACGCACCGAGCGAGTGAACGATGGGTGACGACGCATATCCCGACGACCGGCGTTACTCCGCCGAGCACGGGTGGGTGCAGCTCGAGGGCCGCGTCGCGACGATCGGGGTCACCGATCACGCCCAGCAGGCACTGGGCGAGATCGTCTACTTCGCGCCGCCCGACCACGAGCAGGCGCTTGCCGCTGGTCGCTCCTACGGCGAACTCGAGTCGGTGAAGGCCGTGAGCGACCTGGTCGCACCCCTCGACGGGGTGGTGGTCGAGGTCAACGACGACATCGTCGGTTCGCCCGAGCAGGTCAACGAACGACCCCACGACGCGTGGCTCGTTCGCGTCGAGGTTCCGAATTCGGCCCAGTACGACCAGTTGCTCGACGCAGCCACGTATGGCGCATCCCTCCGTTGATCTGAGCGATCAGATTCGCGAATTGCGTGCAGGAATGCCGTTCCTCGGCGTCGAAGCACCCCAGTGCAGCCCACGATTTCGGTAGAATCCTCCTTCATGTCTTCTCGAGTACAGCTCCAGGTCAAGCCCCGTCGCGTTCGATGCGAGGAGGCGCTCGAACCGCCGCCGTTCCAGTTCACGACGGCAGCGGATGCGGGCGCGCTCGTGCAGCCCAAGCGCCTCGTGCACCTGCCCTTCCGGTTCGGCGCGTCGATCTTCAAGCTCGTCGGGCTCACGATCGACATGGCGTTCTTCCTCGTCGGGCTCGCGACGTGGTGTGCGCTGCACCTCGTGCTCTGGTCGTACGCTTTCGACATGGGTCCGGCTGCTGACTGCTTCTCGCTCCCCTGCCCGCCCGTCGTGCAGCACCGCGTGCTGCTCGCCTCGGCCGGCCTGGCCGTGCTCACCTTCATCGGAGCACGCATCCTCAAGCGCCTTGGCCACACGGCGACGTCACTCGTGATGATCGTCCTTGTGACCTTCGACGTGGCCGCGACGCTGCTGCTCACCGCTGGCCTGTTCTAGCGGAGACTTCGTGGCGCTGGCGAGCACACGGCCGACGTAGCACACTGCCGGCGTCGCCGCCGCGCGGGCGCATACGCCGCGGCTGGCGGCATCCCCGACCGCGAGCCGACACCCCCGCCCCACGAAGAACAGCGACCCCGAGTTCGCCATCCATGGCGGTCGGGGCCGGTGCTGTAGCCGTCAGGCTGGGATCCTTGGGGGAAAGTCCTGACGGCGATGTGGGGGAGATGTGTATCTCTGTGTGTGGTCATCGTGCCCACACGGATGCTGCGCGCTGGATGGGGGTTCAGCGGTTGCGCAGCGCGTCGACGAACGACATGGGGGAGATGGTCGTCGACTGGGGCACGAACTGGGTCTCGCCACCGGCAACGCCGAGGGGAGAAATCTGGGTCTCGAGCCACGGCGGGACGGTGCCCGGGTTCGTGGCCTTCTGCACCGGCTGGAGCCACGGCGGAACGATGCCGGGGTTCTTCGGTGCGACGGGTGCGGTTGTGTGGATCATCGTGATACCTCGTACATCTGTGCCCGGTGTGCGGTACAACCCGAACAATAGCGAGGCAGGGTGACGAGGAACCGTACAAATTCGCCCAAGAGGATGTTTGGCCACGGATTTGGCCCATTTTTGTGCGATGAACGCGGCGTCTCTGAAAAAAGAGCAATCAGCGTCGCACAAATCCGCGATTCATTCGGATTCGCGTACCGTCGCGCGACCGTTCTCGGTCAGTTCGCAGACGATTCCGGGGGCTGGGGCTGGAGCGGCGGCAGCTGGAAACCGGGCGCGAATCCGGTCGACAGCGTGTTCGCGGGCGGTTCGGCCGCCCCGCCGACGCGCAGCGTGCGGAAGGCGCCCTCCGGCACCTGGGGCTGTCGCATGCTCGCGAGAGCGGAACGGAACGCCGACGGGGCGGCCTGCTGCACCGTCGCGACCTCGATGTGTTCGATCGCGATGGCGAGCTCGTCGGTCGACGCCACCAGCGGAGCTGCCGCAGGTGCGTCGTCGAGTGCGCGGTCGGCTGCGAGCCCGGCGCGCTCGGCTGAGGCCCGGGCGGCTGCAGCTGCCTGCTCCGCCTCGGCAGTGTCGATGCTCGCGCGCGCGTGCGAGACGATCGCGTCGACACGACCGATGGGTCGCGCCGCGAAGCCGCGTGGTGCGGGCTGGGCCGCAACCGGGTCGGGTGCGGGGGGAGCCGGGAGCGGTTCCGGGGCGGCCGTTGCTGCCGGGGCCGGCTCCTGCGCGATCGCGACGTAGGCGCCCTGCTGCACGTGCGGAGCCGGAATCGAGTGCGCGGCGTGCGACGGTGCATGTGCCTGAACGGGCATCGGGAAGGCCGGTGCGCCGACGGCCGGCATGAGCGGCTCGAGCGTGAACGGCGACCCCACCTGCGGCGTGTCGAAGACGGCGGCCACCGCGGCCGGGTCCATCGAGAGGCCGGTGGCGCCGACCTGGGGCGCGAAGGTCTGGTGCAGCGCATGCGCCGGCTGTGCGAAGGCGGCAGCCTGCACCGCGCGCGGCACCTCGTGCGGCGCGGCGACCTGGATCGCCGAACCCGCAGCCCCCTGTCGGGCGCGAACCTCGCCCTCGCTCACAGGGGCCAGCAGCGTCAGCATGGTCTGCGGGTCGAAGAGGTGGATCTCCTCCATGTCGAAGCGCAGGTGCACCTGGTCGCCGCCACGCACCATCGAACTCGCAGGGAGGCGGCCAACGAAGGTCTCGGCCGTCGCCTGCGTGTCGCTCAGCTCCGTCAGGTCGGGCACCGGCACGCCCGCGGTGAAGTAGGCGTAGAGCTCGGCGCCCATCGCCTCGGTCAGCTTGACCTGCACCGGCAGCGACAGCGGATCGCTGGGCGCGCCCATCGCGAGGTGCTCGGGGCGGATGCCCACCGTGACCTCGCGCCCGTTCAGCTGCTCGATCGATGCCTGCAGCCGCGACAGCACGCCCTGCGGCAGCTGGAGGTGGTGCTCGCCGAGGCGTAGGAAGCCCGCGCCCTGGTGCGCCACGAACTGCCCACTCATGAAGTTCATGCCGGGCGAGCCCATGAAACCGCCCACGAAGATGTTCGCTGGGTTCTGGTAGACCTCGAACGGCGTGTTCACCTGCTGCACCACGCCCTTGCGCAGGATGCAGATGCGCTGGCCGAGCGTCATCGCCTCGACCTGGTCGTGGGTCACGTAGACCGTGGTCACGCCGAGCCGCTGGTGGAGCTTCGCGATCTCGGTGCGCATCTGCACGCGCAGCTTCGCGTCGAGGTTGGAGAGCGGCTCGTCCATGAGGAAGACCTGCGGGTCACGCACGATCGCCCGGCCCATCGCCACGCGCTGGCGCTGGCCACCCGACATCGCCTTGGGCAGGCGGTCGAGCAGGTGCTCGAGGCCGAGGATGCGTGCGGCGTCGCCCACCTTCTGGTCGATCTCGGCGTCGGGCGTCTTGCGCAGGCGCAGGCCGAAGGCCATGTTCTCGCGCACGGTCATGTGCGGGTAGAGCGCGTAGCTCTGGAAGACCATCGCGATGTCGCGATCCTTGGGTGCGACGTCGTTGACGACCCGGCCACCGATCTCCACCGTGCCGCGCGTGACCTCCTCGAGGCCCGCGATCATGCGGAGGATGGTCGACTTGGCGCAGCCCGACGGGCCGACCATGATCATGAACTCACCGTCGGCGATCTGCAGGTCGACGCCGAACACAGCCTGCGTACCGCCCTGGTACACCTTGTCGACGCTCGTGAGCTTGATCTCTGCCATGCGAATCCCCCTACTGAACTTCCCTGTCCGTACTTCGTGGGGGAGCCGTGGCGCTGTTTCGTCGCGTGGGGATCAGGAACAGGCCGTCTGGTGGCCGTACCTTCCGAACTGGTACAGATGTCGAACATGGGACTCGTGGAGACGTGACTTCCCGCCGATAACTGTTCGGTGGCCGTCCCTCCCAGCGGGGCGTGCTACGTCGCCCACATGCCCGCATCCTTCCGTAACAGCATCGTGCGTCGCCGCTATCGGCTTGCCCAGTCGATCATCGTGGCAGGCTCGCTCGCGCTCGGGCTCCTCGTGCTCACGCGCCTGGTCGACCTCTTCCGCACCGACTTCTTCATGTACTACGGTGTGTCGGATTCGGAGTTCCACCTCCTGCAGTCGACGGCCGCCGCACGCGCGCCACTGACCGTCGGCCAGTTCGCGATCGCGCTGCTCGCGCTGGCCGTGATCGCCGCATTCGTGCGCAGTGAGCACCGCCGGGTGCGGCATGTGGGGGAACTCGACGAGCACTGCCGCCGCAGCTACTCCGAGGTCGTGGTCGAGCGACCGACGTTCACCCTGCTGTTCGACCAGTTCATCGGCCGCACCGCCGCCCTCGCCGGGCTGCTCTTCTCCGTGTGGCTCCTGCAGACCAGCTTCGAACGGTGGCTCGGCGGGTTCGGGCTCGGCCTCGAGTACGCCGACTGGCGCAGCCTCCTGCCGCTCGCGTCGGTCTTCGGGCTGTGCGTGCTCGTCGGCATGCTCGTCGCGACCATCAGCATGGTGGGCCTCCGCGCCATCCACGTGCTCGAGCTCGTGCTCGCCGGCATCGTGCACCGCGCGCGACCGCTGCTCACGCGTCCCAAGATTCCCCACACCGTCGCGCTCCGTCGGACCTTCCGCGAGCTGCGTGGCTGCGACATCCTGTCGCGCCCGCCGCCCGTGGTCGCCTGACACCTTGCGCCACCACGGCGGTGGTCACTCCCAGTCCTGCTTGCACGGCGACGTTGGTCCGTAGCTCTGCAACTCGCTGACGGGAGTGGCCGCCGCATTTTTTGTGCGTGGTCGACGACTACCGCGACCAGCGCGCGTGCAGTTCGCGGGCGGCCGTGATGTCCTCGGCGCGCGGCCCGTCGCCCGCGCCGGCCACCTCCAGGTAGGCGCCGAGCCCCTGGAACTTCGGGTGACCGACGAAGTGACCCAGCTCCTCACCCATGAGCCCCTCGCCGATGTTGTCGTGGCGGTCCTTGTTCGACCCGAGCGGCATCTTGGAATCGTTGAGGTGGATCGCGCGCAGGCGGTCGAGACCGATCGCCTGGTCGAGCACGTCGAGCTCGGCGTCGATCGCGCTGGTGTCGGTGACGTCGACGCCGCTGGCGTACCAGTGGCACGAGTCGAGGCACACGCCGAGCTTCGGGTGTTCGTCGGCGGCATCGACGAGCAGTGCGAGCTCCTCGGCGTTGCGCCCGACGGTGCCACCCGTGCCGGCCGCGTTCTCGAGCAGCAGCCACGGCGCGTCGTCGCCGCCGGCCTCGATCGCACGCAGGCAGGCCCTGGCGATGCGGTCGGCGACGCTCGCCGCTCCGCCCTCGGCGCCCTTGTGTGACCCCGGGTGGAAGATCACCGCGTCGAGCCCGAGTTCCGCGCCGATGCGCATGGTGTGGTCGAGCGCGGTCGCCGACTTCTCCCACAGCTCCGGATCGTCGCTCGCCACGTTGATCAGGTAGATGGCGTGCGCCACGGCGCCCTGCAGCTTCGCCTCCTTGAGCTCGCGGAACTTCGCGACGTTCTCGGCCGGGTGCGCCGTCGGTCGCCAGGCGCGTGGGCTCTGCACGAAGATCTGCACCGCATCGGCGCCGATGTCGACGGCGCGCTCCACTGCCTTGTGGATACCGCCGGAGGAGGAGAGGTGCGCGCCGAAGAACATGGCGTCGATCCTAGCTGAGGGCATCGTGAGCGGACCTTATGCAGATGGTCACATATGCCGATGATCCCGGGTGGTCGCCCGCACTACATCCGCCGCACTCATGATCGGGTTATGCCTGCTCGCGTGCGTCGGTGCGGCCTCCGCCGCAGCAGTGAAGGGCAGCGCCCGCAGCGGTGGCGCGTGGACGTCGACCGCCGCGGGCGGCCTGCGACTGACCAAGCCTGCCCCGATCGCAGGTGCCGGGTTGTCGAGCCGGTCGATCGCTCCCGCCCGGGTTGCGGGCCCGTACACCGCCACCACTCGCGGCGCCGCGGGCGGGTCCAGCAGCAACTGGGCCGTGATCTTCGACTACGTCTCGCCGACCAACTACCGCTACGCGTCGGTTGCGGCGCGTCGGGGCGGCGGCAACGGCATCTTCAGCGTGCGCGGCAGGAGCGTGCGCCGGCTCGCGGCATTCCGCGCCGTGAGCGCGAGGGGATCGGCGCACACCCTACGCGTCGAACGCCGTGGCTCGGGGGTCGTGGTACTGCGCGACGGTTCGGTGCTCGCGACCGCGAGCGGCCTGGGCGCTCCCGTCGGGCGGGTCGGCGTCGGCACGCGTGGTGCCGCGGCGACGTTCACCCGACTGCAGCTCGCGCGCCTCGACACCACGGCTCCCACCAGCATGATCTACGAAGGCCCCGCGACCGACGAATCGACCTTCGACGACGGCGTCTCGTTCGTGTTCGAGGCCACCGAACGTGCGCGCTTCGAATGCAGCCTCGACGGGGGTGCGTTCAAGTCGTGCGCCAGTGGGGTGTCCTACGACGGGCTCGCGCCAGGCGTGCATGACTTCGAGCTGCGCGCGATCGACGCGGCCGGCAACGTCCAGCAGCCCACCACGCACCGCATCTGGCACGTGCTCGCGACCGGCATCGTCGGGGGCGGGAGCGGCGACGACGATGCGCCCGATCCAGGGCCGCTCGACGTGCGGGCGCCGGTACTCTCGATCAGCTCCGGCCCAGCCGCAGGGCTCAGCACCGCCGCGACGAGCGCGGCATTCATGCTCACCGCCGACGAGGCTGCGCGATTCGAGTGCCGCATCGACACCGGTGCCTGGGAAGCGTGCACGACGAACATGACCTATGCCGCCCTGGCCGTCGGAGCCCACGCGTTCCAGGCGCGGGCCACCGACACGGCCGGCAACGTCTCGGCCGTCGTGCAGCGCGCGTGGACCGTCGTCGCTGGCAGCTCCCCGCCGCCGACCGACACGACCGCGCCGACGGTCGCGATCACGTCGGGTCCCACGGCAGGGTCATCCACGACTGCGACCACGGCCGCCTTCACCTTCACGTCGACCGAGCCCGGGCAGTTCGCGTGCAGGCTCGATGCCGGCGCGTGGGCGACCTGCAGCAGCGGCATCTCGTTCGGGACGCTGTCGGTGGGGAGTCACACCTTCGCCGTGAAGGCGAGCGACGCCCAGGGCAACCAGTCGACGAGCGCTACCCGCACGTGGACGATCGTCACGCCGCCTGACACGACCGCGCCGACCGTGACCATCACGGGTGGCCCTGCGAACGGCGCATCGACGGCGGCGACGTCTGCGAGCTTCACGTTCTCCGCGAACGAGGCGAGCGCGTTCACCTGCACGCTCGACGTGGCTGCTTCGACCACCTGCACCACCGGGGTCACGTACGGGTCGCTCGCCGTGGGCAGCCACACGTGGAGCATCAC
>JAOPYW010000015.1 GCA_025964405.1 Thermoleophilia bacterium
GGGGCGCACGGTTCGAGCGAGATGATCCGCTGCGTGCGCAGGATCCAGCTGTCGGAGGGGGCCTCGGGGTGCATCCCTCCGACGGTTCCCGCCACCCCGACGACCCAACCGCGCAACGGGGCGCGGCGTGGGAGCGATGATCAGGAGTGCGCTCCGACGACCGTCGAGGGGGCGACGACGTACGCGCGGGGAGTACCATGCAGCCAGTTCGATATTCCGTCCTCAAGGTCGCCGACTGGTTCCTCTCGGCCCTGCAGCGCACGGGGCGCATCTCGCCCGGTACCTGGCGGTTCCTGGTGCGCCACTACAGCCCGATGTTCGGGCGCATCGGCAAGATGCATGCGTGGATCACCTGCTGCATGGCGGCGCGCAGCGTGCCGGCCTACCGGCGGTTCCTCGCCGACAACGGCTTCTCGCGTTCGCGCTGGCGGCTCTCGTCGTTCCCCGAGACGAACAAGGACAACTACGTACGCTCGTTCGACGTGCTCGACCGCTGTCGGTTCGGCAAGGTGCAGTACGAGGGCACCGCGGTCGACGAGTCGGCGGGCTCCTCGGGCAAGCCGTACAACTGGCTGCGCTCCAAGAAGGAGCTCGACCAGGTGCACGCCAACTTCGGTTCGTACGTGGCGCACATCTTCCCCTCGACGCGTCCGTTCATCATCAACGCGTACTCGATGGGCGCCTGGGCCACCGGCACGAACACCGGCATCGCGATGAACAAGATCGGCATCGTGAAGAACACCGGCCCCGACATCGAGAAGATCGTCGACACGCTGCTCTTCTTCGGCCCGCGCTTCGACTACGTGATCACGGCCTACCCGCCGTTCCTCAAGCACCTGCAGGACCGGCTCGACCAGGAGCCCGCCTTCGACTGGGAGAAGTTCCGCATCTCGGGGCAGGTCGGTGGCGAGCCGATGACCGAGGCGCTGCGTGACTACCTCGAGCAGCGTTACCTGAAGATCCGATCCGGCTACGGCGCGAGCGACCTGACGATCGGCATCGCCGGCGAGACGAAGCTGACCGTGTGGCTGCGTCGCCGCATCATGCACGACCAGCAGCTGCGCGAGGCCGTGCTCGGGCCCGACGAGAACCGCCTGCCGATGATCTTCCAGTACTCCCCGCTCGAGAACTACATGGAGATCAACGCGCAGGGCCAGCTCGTCTGCACGCTCAACAACGCGGCCATCCTCGCCCCGAAGGTGCGCTACAACGTCGGCGACGAGGGACGCATCTACAACTGGCCCGAGCTGTTCGCGATCCTCGACACCAACCCCGAGTGGGCCCGCGAGGCGCGCGAGGCCGCGAAGGTCGAGCTCATGAAGATGAACTTCCTCATCCTCTACGGCCGCGCCGATTCCACGATCTCCTACATGGGCGCCAACATCTACCCGCAGGACATCGAGAACGGCCTCTACCACGACAACCCCTACGCGGCTGACATCGAGCGCTTCTGCCTCACCCTCGACACGCTCGAGGACGGCATCGAGCAGCGCCCGGCGGTCAACCTCGAGGTGCGCGAGGCGAGCCAGCTCTCGGCGGAGCAGCGCGCCGTGATGGCGGAGGCGGCCCGCGTCGGCATCATCCGCCACCTCACCGCCACGAGCCGCGACTTCGCGCAGTCGCTCAAGGAGGATCCGACGACCGCCGACCTGCGCGTCGTCGTGCACGACTACGGCGCCGGCCCCTTCGCCGACCAGGATTCCCGCATCAAGAACAAGTACCTGGTGCAGTCGTGAGGACCACCGACTTCTCGGCCGCGCCGCCGCAGGCACAGGCCGGCGCGATGTTCGTGGGCGCCACGAAGTACAAGGGGATCCACGCCTGGCTGCGACTGACGCTCACGTGGATGCGCATGGTCAAGCTCATGAAGGGCCTGCCCGGCTATCGCTGGCACAAGGTCTACTGGGAGTTCCCCTTCACGCTCGGCACGATCGCCATGTTCGAGGACCAGGATGCGCTCATGCGCTTCGCGCGCGGCAAGGAGCACCGCAAGCTCATGCGCTGGATCACCTCCGGTGAGCGCAACGCCGACGGCGGCTACATCCGTGTCTTCCTCGCCAAGGACGAGGGCTACACCAACGGTGTCTGGCGCGCCGAGCCCGGCGAGCAGTTCATGCAGCACATCGAACGCTTCACCGCGGTCGGCGACGAGGCGCACGGCCCCTATGTCGACCCTGCACTGACCAAGGCCGAGCACCAGCGCCCCGAGGGCGGCGCATGACCGGCACGTTCACGATCGAGCGCGTCGAGGACGGGCGCGGCATCCGCGACTTCATCGGCCTCACGAAGCGGCTCTACGCCGGGGAGCATCGCTTCGTGCCGCCCGTGCAGCAACAGCTCGCCGACCTGGCCCGGGGCAAGGGGCCGTACGCCGGGCGCACCTTCGACGACGTCGCCCTCTGGCTCGTGCGGAGCCCCGACGGCCGCGTCGTCGCGCGCACGACGACCCACCACAGCGCGAAGTTCGACGAGAAGCTCGAGCGCCGCGTGCAGCTCTTCGGCCACACCGAATTCGAGCGGGAGCCGGCCGCGCGCACGGCGTTGTTCGCGCACGTCGACCAGCTCGCGCGCGCGGGCCAGCGCACGACGGTCTTCGGTCCGGCGGGGCTGCTGCCCAACCAGTCGGGTGGTGTCATCACCTCCGGGTTCGACGAACGCGGCTTCATCGATTCGGCCTGGAACCCGTCGTGGTATCCCGAGGCCTACGAGGCCGCCGGCTTCACCCGCGTCTTCGAGGCCGACACCTGGATCTGCGAGGGCATCGACACGCGCCGCGACGACCCCCGGGCGACGTACCGCTTCGACGACGCGCGCATCGCAGGCGAGCAGCTCGAGCTCGTGCGCGGCAACCGCAGGCACATCGCGGAGCAGCTCCCCATGGTACGCGAGATGCTCAACGCGAGTTTTCGCCAACTGCCGTACTACACGCAGATCGACCCCGACGAACTCGCCTACCAGACCGACGGCCTTGCCTTCCTGCTCGAGCAGGACCTGCTCTGGATGCTGCTGCGGGGCGGCACACCGATCGCCTTCGTGCTCGTGCTGCCCGACATC
>JAOPYW010000071.1 GCA_025964405.1 Thermoleophilia bacterium
ACCTGTTGCGCTGGCCCTTGGTGATCGGCATGGTGTTCACGTGGCTGTCGGTCACCTATGCGCTCAGCCCGGGCGACCGTCAGGGCTACAAGATCGTCACGCCCGGCATCGTGAGTGCGTTCGTGCTCTGGCTCGCATTCGCGGTGACCTTCAGCTGGTACGTCGACCAGGTCAGCAACCAGTCGAAGCTCTACGGCACCTTCACCGGGCTCATCGCGCTGCAGCTCTACGTCTACTGGTCGTGCCTCATCGTGCTCTTCGGCGCCGAGCTCGACAATGCGCTGTCCCGCAGGGGCGGCGACGCCGGCACATGAACGACGCTGGTAACGGCGCTCATGCGAGCGCCGCGAGCGCCCGCGTCGCGGAGGTGCCGAGCGCCCAGCGATCGGCGAGGCGCTCGAACTCGTTCCGTGACTTCGCGTCGGCGCCGTGCTGGAGGTCATGCGTCGGCAGGTCGAGGTCGGTCACGACCTGCACGACCTTCGGCGCGCGCTCGAGGTAGTCGGCTGCTGCGAGGAGGTTGCGGCGCACCGCCGGACGGAGGTCGGAGCCTGCATCGGCCGCCGCCGTGATGATGCCGTCGAGGTCGCCGTGCACGGCGAGCAGGTTGGCACCGGTCTTCTCGCCGATGCCCGCGACGCCGGGGAGGCCGTCCGACGGATCACCGCGCAGCACGGCGAAGTCGACGTACTGCGCGGCAGTCACGCCGTACTTCTCCTGCAGCCACGCGTCGGTCACGAAGTCGAGCTTGCTCATGCCGCGGCCGGTGTAGACGACCCGCACGTCGCGCGCGTCGTCGACCACCTGGAACAGGTCGCGGTCGCTCGTCACGACGTCGACGGGCTGGCTCGCCCGAGCAGCGAGGGTCCCGATCACGTCGTCGGCCTCGTGCTCGCCGGCCCCGACGACGGGGATGCCCAGGAGCGGCAGGAGCTGCGCGATGATCTCCACCTGGGGTGACAGGAGGTCGGGTACCTCCTCGATGTCGGGCGCGCCCGCTGCGTCGATCGTCTCGGCGACGCGGTGCGCCTTGTAGCTCGGAATCAGGTCGACGCGCCACTGTGGTCGCCAGTCGTCGTCCCAGCACGCGACGATGCCCGCGGGCCGGAGGTCGGTGGCGAGCCGCGCGACCATGTCGAGCAGGCCGCGCACCGCGTTGATCGACGTGCCGTCGGGTGCGCGCATCGAGTCGGGCAGGGCGTGGAAGGCACGGAAGTACATGGCTGCCGTGTCGAGAAGCATGAGGCGTGGGGCAGGAGGCATGCCCACCGTCTGCCCGCTCGCGGGCCGCACAACGCAGAACGCCCGCATGCGCTGGAGTGAATCCGGTGCGTGCGGGCGTTCTGTCGAGGTACTCGGTACGGGATTTGAACCCGTGTTACCGCCGTGAGAGGGCAGCGTCCTAGGCCACTAGACGAACCGAGCCAGTTCGGTGAATGATATCTGGGGGCAGAAGCGCGTGCAACTGCGAAGTGACTCGGTCGATCGCCGAATCGCCCGCCATCGCGCACCTCATGCGCGCTCCGCACCTGTAGAATGGATCCACGATGTCGCACGATTCCAAGTTCCCAGATTCATCCGAGGCGCCCGAGGCGCGAACCGACCGAGCCCTCGAGGCGCTCCAGTACGAGGAGAAGGCCGGCCTGGGCTTCCGTCGTCGCGACCGCAAGCCGATCGGTGACCCGTACGCCGGCGACGGCCCGGAGCGCTCGCAGGTCGACCGTGAACCGACCAACGGTGAACTGTGGGCGGGTCTGCTCGCCGGCCTCGGTTCCGTGCTGGGCTTCGCCGCGATCTTCTACAAGCCGCTGCTCATGGGTTCGATCGCCGCCGTGCTGCTCATCTTCGGTTCGCTCGGTGACGGAGCCGCGAGCCGCATCGCGCGCATCGGCATCCTCGTCGCCGGCATCTGCTTCTTCATCGGCATGCTCGTCGCGCTCTTCGTGACGAAGAAGGCGATCTGGTAGCACCGGCCGTCGGTGCGCAGCGCCGAGACCAGCTCCACCCATTCACACGAAGGCCGCCCCTCGAGGCGGCCTTCGTCGTAGCTGGTGCGCACCGCGCTCGCGCGCCGGCCCGCTCCTACCGGCCTCAGCTGCCGAAGACCTCGGTCGACTTCTCGAGCTCGGTGAACCCGGCGGCGATGCCCCGCTCGAGCTTCGCGTGGCGCTCGAGGAGCTCGGCGCTCTTGGCCGCATCGGTGAAGACATCGGGGTCGAGCATGGCCTCGTTCACCGCGGCCAGCTCCTGCTCGAAGCGCTCGATCTCGGCCTCGACGGTGGCCGGCCGGCGCACCTTGGCGGAGCCGTCACGCGGCGCACCCTTCTCGCGTCGCTTGACGGTGCGCGTGCCCGAGTCGCTCGAACCGGCCGCGCCCGACGTGCCCGGGGTGCCCGGCGCGTTCACGGTCGCCGACTTCGACTTCGAACCGCCCTTGGCGGCGCGGCGCGCGGCCTCGGCCTCCTTGGCGGCCTGCTGGCGCAGCACGGCACCGGGATCCTGCGCGGGCGCGTCGGTCTCGCCGCTCAGCACGGCGTGCGCCTGCTCGTAGCCGCCGACGATCGTGATGAGCTGCTTGTCGTGCAGCACGAGCGTGCGGGTGGCGACGCCCTCGACGAGTGCACGGTCATGGCTGACCATGATCATCGTGCCGCCCCAGTCGGCGAGCGCGGCCTCGAGGCCCTCGCGGGACTCGATGTCGAGGTGGTTCGTGGGCTCATCGAGGAGCAGCACGTTGTCGGCACCGGTCAGGGCCATCGCCATCATGAGGCGACGGCGCTCACCACCGGAGAGTGCGCCCACGAGCTTCTGCGCGTCGTCGCCGCGGAAGCCGAAGAGCCCGAGCAGGTTCTGCGCGTCGGTGCGGCTGATGCCGGGCGCCGCGAGGTTCATGTTGCCGAGCATCGACTGGTCGTCGACGAGCTCGGAATCGTGCTGGGAGAGCAGGCGGGCCTGCACGTCGTAGCCGATGACGACCTCACCCGCGCGCAGGGCGCCGGGCGCCTCCTCGTGCATGACGCACTTGGAGGCCAGGGCGTGGAGGAGGGTCGACTTGCCGGCCCCGTTGGGGCCGAGGATGACGATCTTCTCGCCGCGCTCGATCACGAAGTCTGACGGCTCCAGGAGCTCGCGTCCTTCGGTGTCGCCCTCGCCGTCGAAGCCGAGCGCGAGGCCCTTGACCTCGAACACGGTGCGGCCCGGCTGCTTGGTCATCTTGGGGAGCTGGAAGCCGATCGAGGCCCGCTCGGAGATGTTCGCGTAGGCGGGCACGTCCTGGCGCAGCTTGTCGAGCACCTTCGCGCGGCTCTGGGCCTGGCGCGACCGGGTGCCCGAGCCGAAGCGGTCGACGAAGCGCTGCAGGCGCGCGACCTCGCCCTGCCACTTCTCGAGTTCGCGGCCATGGGTGACGGCTTCCATCGCCTGCTGCGCGCGGTACTCGACGAACGAACCGTTGAAGCGGCGGCCGCGCCCGTGCGCGATCTCGATGACGCTCGTGCAGACGGCCTCGATGAACCACCGGTCATGGCTGACGAGCACGAGCCCGCCCTTGAGCGAGCTGAGGTGATCCTGCAGCCAGGAGATGGTGTCGATGTCGAGGTGGTTCGTCGGCTCGTCGAGGAGGAGCACGTCGGGGCTGGAGGCGAGCGCCCGGGCCAGCGACGCGCGAGTCAGCTCCCCACCCGAGAGCGAGTCGAGGGGCTGGTCCATCTGCTCCTCGCGGAAGCCGAGGCCGCGCAGCACCTGCTCGACGAGCACGATCCAGTTCTCGCCCCCGAGCTGGTCGTAGCGCGTGCGCACCTCCTGCCACGCGTCGAGCTTGGCCGGATCGCCGTCGGCCATCGAGGCCTCGAGGATGCGCAGCTCCTTCTCGAGCGCGACGAGGCGCGGCGGCGCGACCCACTCGCGCACGATCGACTTGTCGCGCTCGGGACGCTGGTCGTGCAGCGCGACGTGGATGTGCGCGGGCACGTGCAGGTCGCCGGCGGTCGGGTTCATCTGCCGCGACAGCACGCGCAGGAGCGTGGTCTTGCCCGCGCCGTTCGGGCCGACGAGCGCGACGCGATCTCCGGGATCGACCGTCAGCGAGATGTCGGAGAACAGGGGGCGGGCGCCGAAGGTGACGCCGAGGTTCGAAGCGATGAGATCAGACATGGGGAAGCGGCCAGTCTACCGGGCGCAGGCCACCGGGGCAGCCGGGATGCGGCATTCGGCTGAGACGCTTCACCGGTTCTTCGCGAAGTACCGACGGAGGGACTTTGTGGGACAGGGACGAATCACGAGATTGCTGGGCCTGGCGCTGCTGCTGATCGCAGCCGCCACGCTGGCTGCTGGGTGTGGCGCTGCGGCCGATTCGGCGGGCGCCGCCGATGGTCCGGCGCAGCACGGCGGCACGCTCACCGTGGCCATGGAGCAGGCGCCGAACTGCCTCAACGCGTGGATCGTGTGCGGCGGCATGGCGGCCACGAGCACGATCACGTCACCGCTCTTCGACTCGCTCCTCATCACCGAGGCCGACGGCACCAAGGTGCCGCAGCTCGCGACGCAGGTGCCGACCACCGAGAACGGGAGCGTCGTCGAGACGAAGTCGGGCGGCATGGACGTCACCGTGCACCTGGTGCGCGAGGGACGCTGGTCTGACGGCAAGCCGATCACCTGCGACGACCTCAAGTTCACGCAGGACCTGATGATGGACGACCGCTGGATGGTCAGTTCGCGCACGGGCTACGAGCTGGTGAAGAACGTCGAGTGCCCCGATCCGCTGACCGCGATCTACCACTTCAAGGAGCGCTACGCGCCCTTCCTCAGCATCGTCGGCGGTACGCCGCTGCCGAAGCACGTGCTGCAGGGCAAGGATTTCAACACCTACTTCAACAATGAGATCACGGTGTCGAGCGGGCCCTTCCTGTTCGACCACTGGGACCACTCGGTGGAGGTCGTGCTCAAGCGCAACCCGCACTACTGGAACGCGGGCAAGGACGAGAAGCCGTGGATCGACCGGCTGCGCTACACGTTCGTGCCCGACACGAACACGCTCAAGATCCAGCTGCGCACCGGTGAGGTCGACGTCGCTGCGGTGCAGCCCGACACGTCGGTGCGGGAGGAGCTCGAGAGCTTCCCGCGCGGCGGGTACCAGATCAAGCCGAGCGTCTTCTGGGAGCAGCTCGCGTTCAACACCTCGAAGGCGCCGACCAACGACGTGAACGTGCGCCGCGCGATCGCCTTCTCGATCGACCGCACGCAGATCACCGACACGGTGCTGCGCAAGCAGGTGGGGGAGCTGAACTCGACGGTGCTGCCGGCGCAGAAGGACTACTACACGCCTGCGTGGAGCGACGTGAAGCCCGATTCGAAGCGGGCGCAGGCCTACCTCGAGAAGGCGGGCTACAAGCGCGAGGGCGCCTACTACGCCAAGAACGGCAAGCCGCTGACGATCGTCTTCAAGTCGACGGCGGGCAACAACCTGCGGCTCAAGGTCGCGCAGCTGCTGCAGCAGGAGCTGCGCCAGAACGGCATCAAGATGGAGATCAACATGGAGCCGCCGACGGTGTTCTTCGGCACGAGCACCATCCAGGGCGCCTACGACATCGCGCTCTGGGCGTGGTCGAGCAACACCGACCCGTCGCAGCGCACGCTCTTCTCGTGCGACCAGATCCCGTCGGAGGCGAACGACTTCCAGGGCAACAACAACTACCGCTACTGCAACGAGGACGTCACCAAATGGCTCAAGGCGGCTGACGTCGAGCCCGACGTCGCCAAGCGCGCCGAGCTGACGAAGCGGGTCCAGGTGCAGATGCGCAAGGACATGCCGCTGCTGCCGATCTACCAGCGCCCCGACACCGTGGCGTACACCGACCGGGCGAAGGGGCTCGCGAACAACCCGTTCGGCGGCCTCACCTGGAATACCGCAGATTGGTCGGTGACCGCCCAGTGATCGGTCTCATCCTCAGGCGCACGCTCGCTGCCATCCCGGTGCTGTTCGTCGTGAGCATCATCATGTTCCTGCTCGTGAAGCTCGGGCCCAACCCGCTCGAGATGATGAAGCAGCAGCCGGGCTTCACCAGCAAGGACGTGTCGCGCCTCTCCAAGCTCAACGGCTGGGACAAGTCGCTCCCGAGCCAGTACGTCTACTGGGCGAAGAACTTCTTCACCGGTGACATGGGCACGTCGTGGGTGCAGCAGCGCCCCGTGTGGTCGATGATCTCCGAGCGCCTGCCGCTGACCCTCATGGTCACCGGTGCGTCGATGATGCTGTCGCTGCTGATCGCGCTGCCGATCGGGGCGTACGTGGCGGTGCACAAGTACTCGCGCGCCGACTACGTGGCGACCCTGTCGACGTTCGCGATGATGGCATCGCCGTCGTTCTTCGTTGCGCTCCTGCTGCAGCTGGGAGCGCTCAAGCTCCAGGACATGAACGGTGGCAACCTGGTGTTCTTCACGGCCGGGCCACCGGCCTGCGTGGGTGGTGGCGACCTGCTGAAGGTGGCGACGTCGTGCCTGACGACGCCCATCGAGGTCTTCCGCCGACTGTCACTGCCGATCTTCGCGCTGTCGATCCTGCAGATCGCGGGCTGGTCACGGTTCCTGCGGAGCGAGCTGCTCGGCGTGCTCAACGCCGACTACATCCGGTCAGCGATGGCGAAGGGCCTCGGCGGCCGCGTGGTGTTCATGCGGCATGCGATGCGCAACGCGCTGCTGCCGCTCGTGACGATCGTCGCGCTCGACGTCGCCGGCCTGTTCGGGGGCGCGGTCATCACCGAGAGCGTCTTCGGCCTGCCCGGCATGGGCAACCTGCTCCTGTCGTCACTCGGCAGCATGGACGTCACCGTCGTGCTCGCGATCGTGATGATCGGCGCGGTGCTCGTGCTCATCATGACGACGGTGGCCGACATCCTCTACGGCGTCCTCGATCCACGAATCCGGGTGACCTGACATGAGTGCTGCTTCCTACCCCAACCAGCCGAACGCCCTACCGCAGCCCGCGGTCGGCGCCGGCGCATCGGTCACGCTGCCCGGTCGCGCCGCCAACGACGGTGGCGCGGTCACGGCTCCGTCGCGCACGCAGTTCCAGCAGATGTGGGATACGTTCAAGGGCCACCGCGCGGCGTACATCGGCCTGTGGGTGCTCGGCGCGATGGTCGTCGGCTGCATCTTCCTGCCGTTCGTGCTGCAGGATCCGGCGGCGCCTGACATGAAGATCCTGGCGGCGACGCCGCCGAGCGGCGCGCACCTGCTCGGCACCGACGGCATCGGTCGCGACGTGTTCGCGCGGCTCGTGAACGCGGGGCGGATCTCGCTCGCGATCGGGTTCGTCGTCGCCATCGGGGCATCGATGCTCGGTGCGACGGTGGGCGTGATGGCGGGCTACTTCGGCGGCCGCGTCGACGCGGGCCTCATGTGGATCGTCAACGTGCTCATGACCATCCCTTCGCTGCCGCTGCTCATGTCGATGGCGGTGCTCGTCGCGAGCCCGACGTCGGCGATCGGTCCCTACATCAAGGCGTTCCCACAGTGGATGCGCATCGCGTTCGTGATGGTCGCGCTCGGCTGGATGGGCATCAGCCGCGTCGTACGCTCCCAGGTGATCAGCCTGCGCGAGCAGGAGTTCGTCGAGGCGGCGCGCGCACTGGGCGGCAAGGACACGCGCATCATGTTCCTGCACATCCTCCCGAACTGCATCAGCGTCATCGCGGTGTTCACCACGCTCGCCGTGTCAGGCGCGATCATCGGCGAGAGCGCGCTGAGTTTCCTCGGCATGGGCGTGCAGCCGCCGACCGCGACCTGGGGCAACATGCTCGCCGACGGCCGCGACCTGTTCTCGATCCTGCAGTACTGGTGGACCGTGTGGTTCCCGGCGCTCGCGATCTTCGTCACCGTGCTGAGCGTCAACTTCATCGGTGACGGTGTGCGTGACGCGATGGATCCGAAGTCGCAGAAGAAGTAGTGGCGGGCGCGGCATCCCGCGCCGAAAGTCACGTGGGGCCGGCATGCCGGTCTAACCCGACATTCGGCAGGCAGCGAGACCGATCGCCGCATCGAACGTCACAAGGGTCCGGAGTACCGGTCTGACGCGACATTCAACCCGCGATCCCGCGCCTGAGCCGGCACGGACGCAACCCTTGGGCGATTCGTGCCTGCGCGATCGCGAGGGCGATCTCGGACTCGACCTCGTGAGGGCGTTTCCAGACGTCCAGCCAACCGATTCGCAGCACGCGATATCCCGCGTCCCGGAGCGCCTGGTCACGCCGGCAGTCTTCCCCCATCTGCTCAGGCGTGTCGTGGCGACCGTCGACTTCGATGACGAGCTTCAGTTCAGGGAACCTGAAGTCGGGTTCGAGACGTCGCGTAGGTGTGTCGAATGACGCGTTGAACAGGAATCGCGGCACTCGCATTCTGATGAGCATGGAGTGCACCTGCACCTCCGACATGCTTCGCGCGCCGGCGCTTCCGGTGCGGTGAAGTTCCAGTGCGGCCCGCACGACGCACACGCCTCGGCGGCGATGTTGGACCGCGACGTAGCGATCCAGTTCCTCTAAGTCGAGATGTCTTTTCCACGCGAGGCGGTGGAGAACGTGGGCGAGCTCGGGGTACGTCGCGTGGGTGGCCAAGGAGCAGATGAGCTCCGGAACGAACACCGCATCGATCCCGTCGACGAGCATCCGCGGTGGCAACAGCCGGGTGCGGTGCACAGTGACACGATCGAGCGAACCAGCATGGTGTGTTGCCACGATGTCAATCGTCACCGATGCCGGGTTCATGACGCCGAGCAACTGGCCAAGTGCCGGCCCCGTCAACAGGCACCCGTTCCCGCAGGCAAGGACGGCCGCGCGACAACGTCCGGCGAGGGTCAGGTCGTCGATTCCCAAATTCACGACGCGTGGATGTACCAGTTGGAACTGCCCCGCCCGCACCTTGTCGTACACGGTGCTCGACGCAAAGCCCAACTCGCGGAGTTCGAGGATGCTCGCAACACAGTGGTGGCTCGCGGCAAATCGACGAAGGGAAGCGTTTCGAGCATGCATGTGGGGAGCCTGCAATGCGGAGCGTCACGAGCAGCGCGTCGATCGTGCCGCTGCGGAAACAAAGTAGTCACGCATCGGTGACCCTGCCGGTGTTCGCATCATCGAATGTCACCTGGGACCGGCATCCCGGCCTGACGTGACGTTCAATGTCAGCTGTCGAGCGCGTGCGCGTTGAACGTCACGTGAGACCGACATGCCGGTCTGGGCCGACGTTCGACGCCGCTGGAGCTTACCGCCGACCGGCTCGCGCCCGCCCCCCCTGCACGCAGCAACGCCGCCCCGAGACGGGACGGCGTGCACTGCGGCTCTCAGCCTCGATGCAGGTCAGGCGTAGTGATCACGGGCGGCGTCCCCGAGGTCGTGCCTTGCTGCGCATGGATGGCGGCTCGATCGGCGAAGGTCGAGCGCGTGTCGCGGTCGATCAGGCGGCGACGAGCACCGGCATGACACCCTCGGCGCCGGCGACGCTCACGATGCGCGGCATGTGCTCGTAGGCGACGAGGCGCATCGATGCGGCCCAGTCGAGCTCGTGGCCCAGCGTGCAGACGACGTAGCCGCTGTCGGTGGTGATCACGACGTGGTTGACGCCCGAGCGCTGCGCCAGCACGTAGGCGACGCGGTCGGCGACGGCGAGGTCGGTGGTCTCCTCGAAGACCTGGGCGACGGTGATCTCGAGGTCGGTGCCGGGCGACATGCCGGGGAAGTAGCCGATCGGCAGTCCCTGGTAGGCGTGCCATCCGGTGATCGGAGCCGTGTCGGCGGCGAGCTCGGTGGTCGGAACGATGTGGGCTGAGGCGAGGCGGTTGCTGTTCATGCATTGAAGGTACGACGGCTCGCCCGGTGTCGTGCGAGTGGAATTACCTACCTTAGGTGGATGGGTTAGGTAGGTGATCCCCGGGGGGTAGGTAGCCCGGGTGACCGACGCCCCGAAATCCCAGTCCCCATCCCAGCCGCCGTCGACGCCGGACCCGTTGTTCGACGACGCTGCGGAGCGGTTCCTGCTCGAGCTGCTCGACGTGCCGGCGCCCTCCGGATTCGAGGAACCAGCCGCCGAACGCTGGCGCGAGCGAGCGGAGGAGATCGGCGCGACCGTCACCACCGACCGCATCGGCACCTCGTTCGCGTCGTCGGGCGGCACAGGAACCCGCATCGCGATCGTCGGCCACGTCGACGAGATCGGGCTCATCGTCACCAAGATCGACTCCAAGGGCTTCCTCAAGGTGACCTCGATCGGCGGCTGGGATGCCGTCGTGCTCCCCGGCCAGCGCGTGCGCATCGTCGGCACACCCGCCGGCGGCCCGGTGATCGGCTCGATCAGCCGCACTGCCGTGCACGCGCTCGACGCCACGCAGCGCGCCACGATGCCCAAGGTCGACGACCTCTCGATCGACATCGGCGTCTCGACCGCGGAGGAGGCGAAGGCGCTCGTGCGCATCGGCGACCCGGTGGTCATGCACGTGACGCCCCAGCGCGTCGGTGGCGCGGGCTCGACCCGCCTCATGAGCCGCTCCATCGACAACCGGGTCGGTGCGTTCGTCGCGCTCGAGGCCGTGCGCATCGCGAAGGAGCGCGGCATCGCAGCAGACGTCGTCGCGGTCGCCTCGGTCGGCGAGGAGATCGGCGCGGGCGGTGCCACCGCCGCCACCTACGGCCTGCGCCCCGATCGCACCTGCGTCGTCGACGTCACCACGCCAGGAGACACCCCAGGCGCATCCGACCTCGGCGACCTCGCGCTCGGCAAGGGCCCGATCCTCTCCCGCGGCGCCACCCTCACCGCGCGCGTCGTCGACGAGCTGATCGAGGCCGCCGAGGCCGCCGAGCTGCCGTTCCAGCTGCGCGCGAAGGGCCTTCGCACCGCCACCGATGCCGACCAGACCATCAAGGCCGGCCCCGGCATGGCAACCTGCCTCGTCAGCGTGCCCGCGCGCTACCTCCACACGCCGGTCGAGCAGGTCGACCTCGCAGACATTCGATCGTCCATCGACGTCATCGTCGCCTGGATCGAGCACGTAGCCACGAAGGAAGCCACATGAGCGACGCCACCACCACGCCCGACGACGATGCGCCCAAGGACGAGCGGAAGCTCCCCTACTACGCGGGCGACGTACGCATCGAGGGTGACTCGCTCGACTTCCTGCTCGAGCTGCTCGACACGCCGGCGCCCTCCGGTTTCGAGGAACCCGCCGCGCAGCTGGTGGAGCAGTACGCGGCGCCGTGGGCCGACTCGGTCGAGCACGACGGCATCGGCAACGTGCATGTCACCGTCAACAAGGGCGCGAAGCACCGCGTGATGATCACCGGCCACATCGACGAGATCGGCTTCATCGTCACCCGCATCGACGGCAACGGCCTGCTCCGCTTCGAGCAGGTCGGTGGTTGGGACCTCACCGTGCCGGCCGGCCAGCGCGTGCGCATCATCACGCGCGACGGCATCCGCATCGGCACGGTCGGCAAGCTCGCACCGCACCAGATCAAGGACCGCGCGAAGGCTCCCACCCTCAAGGACCTCTGGATCGACATCGGCGCCGCCACCCAGGACGAGGCGAAGGCCCTCGTGCGCATCGGCGACCCGGTCGTGCTCGACACCACGCCACACGTGTTCGACAACCGCCGCGTCATGAGCCGTTCCGTCGACGACCGCATCGGCGCGTTCGTCGCGCTGGAGGTCGCCCGCCGCGCCAAGGGTGCCGACGTCGAGGTCATCGCCCTCTGCGCGACGCGCGAGGAGATCGGCTGCATCGGCGTGCTGCCCGGCACCTACGGCGCCGACCCCGACGAGGCGATCGCCGTCGACGTCACCTTCACCAGCGACGTGCCCGGCGACCATGGCGACGAGAACGCCGTGGGCAAGGGCCCTGTCGTCACGATCGGCGCCACCACCCGCGTGCGCATCTCCCGTGAACTGATCGCGCTCGCCGAGGAGGCCGAGATCGACATCCAGCTCTCCGCCGCCGGCCGCTACACCGGCACCGACGCCGACAACGTGATCCGCGCCGGCCGCGGCGTGCCCGTCGGCGTGGTCAGCGTCGCGACCCGCTACCTGCACTCCCCGGGCGAGCTGTTCGCGCTCGAGGATGCGGAGGCCACGATCGACCTCGTGCACCGCTGGGCCACCCGCGTTCGCTGATTCACAGGTTACCTTCACGAACAGCTCACGAAATCTCGCGAACGACGGCCTGATCAGGGGTTTCGGCGGCCTTCCGTGGGCCGCGTCGGCCAATTCGGCTCACAAAGTGACGCACGGCGACCCACGCGCCTGAAATATTCCGACGATGCAGCTCATGACCGTCGCCTCAGCCCCCGTTCGGACCGTCGCAGCCCCTGCGTCGCTCACCACCGTCGCGGCCACCAACGCCGCGAACGCCGCGTCGCTCTCCGCACGCTCGGAGCTGACCGCCCAGCAGGGTCCGGCCGCCGCCCAGGCCGCCGCCGGTGCCGCTGGCCTCGACGACTACTACGCACCGGCCCAGGGCAAGACGGGCGCCGACCTCCTGTTCGCGCTGCACAACATCGTCCGCACCGGCCACGTCGACCGCGGCTACTCGCAGGCGCGCCAGGAACTGTTCAGCGAGGTCGACGACACCGACGGCGACAACATGATTCCCGACGTCTTCACCGGCGTGACCCGCGGCCCGATCACCGGCAAGGGTGATGGCATGGCCAAGGGCATGAACACCGAGCACACGTGGGCGCAGAGCAAGGGTGCCACCGGCATCGCGCAGAGCGACCTGCACCACCTGCGCGCGAGTGACATCGAGACCAACTCGCGCCGCGGCAGCTTCCCCTACGGCGACGTCACCT
>JAOPYW010000079.1 GCA_025964405.1 Thermoleophilia bacterium
GGCTGCCTAAGAAGACACGAAGGGCCAGAAGGGATAGCACTGAGGTGCATCCCGCCGGGCCCTTCGTAGTCTGACGACGGCAGCGCGCTGCTACGCGCCGAGCGCCACGCCCATCTCTCGTCCTGGGGAGGCGAGGTAGGTGGCAAGTCGCTTCGGCGTGAGCTGCACTGCACCGGCCGGGCTGGCTGCGTCCTGCAGGACGAAGCGTGCCGAGCCGACATCGAACCGGAGGATCGCCACGATCGGCGCGACCTCTCCCTTCGGCAGTGGCTGGAACGGACCCGTCACGGGCGTCGCTCCGTCGTCGAAGACGGTGATGCCGTCCGCGACCTCCGCTGCCTCACGGCGAACGAGTACGGCGTGTCCGCGCCGCACTGCCTCCGTGATCTCCGTGAATCCCTCGACGACGTACGGTAGTGCACCATGGGTGCGCGCGTTCGTCGAGATCTCCTCCCACCACGGGGTCTCGGCGGCAGGTGCCGACGATGCCGCGTTGCGGGCAGTCCGACCAAACTTGAGCGGTCGAGCCATGTGCCGTCCTTTCTGCGATGCGCGCGGTGGTGTCCATCACCGCGTTCACCGTGAGTGTCCTGTCCCGGGTGCAGCCGAGCGAAGTCACGTGGTTCCCGTCCCGAGGAGACGACTTCGAGCTGCACCGATACTTCGGGCCCACGCCACGTGGCGTTGCACGGAAGCCAGCAACGTGGCCGCAACCATGCGGTGGTGCGACGACAGCACGACTTCAGGCGGGCAGCTTCAGGTGCTCGCTTCGTATCGAGATGCGCTACGAAACGAGCACCTGAACGCGAACCGACCGGGCCCGACGCCCGGGCGGCGGCGCACACGAAGGGCCCGGAAGGAATGCACTGAGGTGCATCCCGGCCGGGCCCTTCGACGTTCGGCGCCAGCGTGGCGCCTGCTGCCGATCAGACGGCGTTCTTGATCTCGTCGCGCAGCTCGGGGAAGGTCGCGAGGAACGCGCGGCGCTCAGCCTTGAGCCGATCGACCCACTTCATGTATTCCTCGGAGCGATCGAGCTGGGCGTAGAGCGCCTTCGGGTCGAGGATGGCGGCGTCCGCGCCCTCGATGCCGGGCACGCTCGCGGCGATCTCGTAGCCGAAGTCCTCGTCTTGCTTCCACTCGATGGTGCCCTCGGCGATCGCCTTCACGATGGCCGACGAGTGGGGGATGCGCACCTTGAGCGAGCCCTCGACGTCGTCCTTGCCGCCGACGCGGCCCGTGTTGAGCACGTAGACCTCGAGCGGGTTCTGCTGCATCAGCTCGAGGAACCGATTGCCCTGAAGTCCGTGCGGCATCGGGAAGAACGGGTTGGTGCCGGGCACGCGGAGGAACTTGCCCTCCTCGCTCGAGCCGCCGGCGCTGGTGCCGGTGGTCTCGCCGAGCTGGAAGAACGCAGCGGCCTGCTCGTTGGTCAGCTTCGACACTGCGGGAATCACGTTGTCGTTCTTGTTGAGGATGAGCAGGATGCTGGCGTTCGCCATCGCGCGGGCATCGGCTGCCTCGATCGTGCTGAACGAGAAGGTCGAGCGGCCGTTCGGCGTGTAGCTCGTGTCGAAGAAGTCGACGTTGCCCTGCTCGTCCTGCGACACGTTCTCGAGGTAGGCCTCCGCGCGGGTCGACGCGCCGTGGATGGTCGGCTCGTCCTCCGCGCTGAGCGCGAAGGTCTTCGCGAAGCAGCCGGCCTCGGTCGCCGACACGTCGCCGTTCGGCCACCACGCCAGGAAGTCGTCCTGCACGGGGAGCGACCCGTTCTGCTTGGTGAACGTCGTCGTGGTCTTGCCGGTGCCCGAGAGGCCCACGATCATGGCAGTGCGATCGCCGTTCGCGGTCGGAATCACCTTCGCGCCCGCGTGCAGCGGGATGCCACCGCGGTCGTACACCAGCTTGTTCCACTGGCGCAGGTTGCCCTTCTTCGACTCACCGAAGTAGTCGGAGTTGAACACGCGCGTGACGCCGTTCTCGAGGTCGGTCGCGATGAGGCGGTCATCGGGGTAGCCCGGGGCCGCCAGGTTCGGTGTGTAGATGACCGTCAGCACCTGCTGGTCGAGGTCGCCGTGTGCGCCCGGCTCGAAGTAGAGCTGGCGCTGCATGCCGGCGATGTTGGCATTGGAGGCCTCGACGTACAGGCGGGCGGGCACGCGGTACTTCGGGTCGTTGCCGATCCAGCCCTCGACGAGGACCATGTCCTGATCGGCGATGTAGGCGTCCTGGCGGGCGGCCTCGCGGTCGAAGTCGGCGCGCGACAGCACCTGGTGCGTGCCGATCGGGGTCTCGCTCACGAGGAAGGTGCTCAGCTTGGAGCGCGAGACGACGCGCGTCTGCAGGTTCACGTTGCCGAACTCGGTCTGCTGCGCGTTGGGCATCGCGTCGGCGAGCTCACGCAGCTCGGCAGCTGTCGGATTCAGGCGAACGTTCTGGGCGACCGGGAGGTCACGAACGAGGGTAGGGCTCACGGGTGCAGCTCCTTCTTCGACGACGGGGACCGTTTGGGGACGGCTTCGCCCAGACGGGCGTGTGTGCGGGAACCGTTCGATACTAGACGTTGGGCCATGTGAGCGGGGAACCTGCATGTTTCGGCAGGTTGTCCGCGGCGCGGGAAGGAACCACCGTGTGGGCGGCGAATCTCGCTACCAGGTGACGCTGCCGCTGCGGAGATTGGGCAATCTCCGCGGCAACGACCCAGGCAGGGCCACCCAGCATCATCCTTTGGGGGCAAAGGGGCGTCGGGGCTCGTCACATCGTGACGGGCCCCGACCATCTTCCGGTCCCTCGGTCGCAGCCTCAGTCGACCCCGACGCCGAGCGAATCCGCGATGTCCTCGACGCTGGCACTGTTCGCCGTGTTGGCGGCGGCATCGTCGGTCGCGCCCGCGCCGTGCACCACGCCGTCGCACCCCTCGACGTCGACATGGCCCTCGTACTGCTCCGTCCAGTCGACGAGCGAGTAGCGGGGAAGCCCCCGGTGGGTCAGGTACGAGCCGACCACGACGTGGGCCGTGCGCGTGCTCGCCGTCTCCTCCACGCTGGCGATCGCCACCGTCAGCCCGTCGTACAGGCGCACCTGCGCCGATGACGTGCTGACCGACGACGTGCGCAGCCGCGCGATCGCACCGTCGTCGATCGTGAGTGCGAAGTTGCATGACGGGGCCAGGTCGCGCGGGCGGGCGAACAGCCGTCCGAGCTCGGCGGCCGTGCCGCTGCGGTCGGTGACCGACACGTTGCCCACGACGTTGATGTCACGCTCGATGCGCGAGAACCCGTCGGCCGCGCCCCGCAGGTCGTCGATCTCCGACGTGGAGTTGGGGATGTCGACCGATCCCTCGGAGTCGTAACCGCTCGCGAGCGACACGCCGGCGCCGAAGGAGCCCTCGAGCGTCAGGTCGTAACTGCCCGACAGGCGGTTGCCGCCGTAGAGCACCTGCGCGTTGTTGGTGCTCGTCGCGATGCTGCGCCCGCCGTTCACGCCGCCGGAATCCTTGCGCTGGATGAGCCGGTTCCACGCGTCGCCCGGCTTCGCCTTGGCGTCTTCGGGTGCGAGCACGACCCCCACGTCGCGGGTGTGCACGACGAGCGCGTCGCTGCCCTCGGCGAGGTCGACGTCGAAGCACTGCACGCCGAGCAGGGTCTGGTTGGTCGGCAGGTAGTCGTCGCTCGACACGAGCACGGGACGATCGTCGCCCGTATAGCCGCCGGGCTGCTTCGGCGCCGCGTCGCCGTCGGCCGTCGCCGCGGCATCCTCGTCGGTCGGCTCGACCGGAACGTCGATCGTGCCCGCCGTCGACGACTTGCCGACCAGATCGATGTCGGCGTTCGTGCAGCTCGAGTCGCCCACGACCGGCTCCTCCGGGCGACACGCGCTCAGCTCGAGCTGGTCGCTCTTCACGCTGCACCCGTCGATCGAAGACGACGGCAGGAGCAGGCCGGCCGGGCGATCGGCCGGGATGTCGTCGGCCTGCTCCACGGGGGTGTGGCGGAGCGGATCGCCGAGCACCGGTGGGTTCGCCACCGCTGCGTCGCTGTCGGCTGCGGCGCTCGCGTCGGGGTCGTCGGTCGACGTCGCGCGGCCGGCCTTCTGGGCCTCCGCGCGTGCGAACGCGAGTGCGTTGTCGACCTTGATGTCGCGGCGCGGCGGTTCGCCCCCGCCCCGCAGGTCGTAGAAGAGTCGCACCTGGTAGTCGTCGAGTTCGGAGTTCTCGAGGTAGCGCAGGCTCGGGTCGCTGCCGAGCGGCGTGCTCGAGAGGATGAGGTTGTCGTAGGCATCGCCGATCGCGATCGAGCGCACCGAGCCGCGCGGGTTCTCGGCGGCGAGCTGGTCGGCGTCGGCGTAGCACGACGTGTCACCCGCGCCGGTGCACACCCGGTCGCCGTCGACGATGAAGGCGAGCCACTTGTCGCCGCCCGCGATGAGCGTCGACCCGGTGAAGTTCGCGCCCACCGAACGCAGCGTCGGCGCGTGCACCATGCGCGAGCCCGTGACGCCCGTCGCGGCGATGCAGAGCACGGCGAACACGCACACGAGCACGGTCGGCCCCACGCCCGAGAGGCGCGACACGCCGCTCTCCGCGCGCCGCTCCTCAGCACCTTCACGCGCGAGCGCGACAGCCCGCAGGGCCAGGGCAGCGAGCATCGGCGACGTCACGAGCAGGGTGTATTCGAGGAGCCGTATGCCGGCGCTGCGGTCGGCCAGTGCCACGACCACGGCGAGCACCGCGGCCGAGACCGTGCCCACGAGCACGCCGAGCTCGCGGCGTTCGTTGCGCTCGATCGCGAAGATGAGCGCGACGACGAGCAGCACCGGCCCGATGAGCCAGACCGCCGTCTCGATGCCGCTGGTCGGACCACCGATGCCGAGGTCGGGGTCGAGCCAGGTGAACGGCCACGACCTGATCGCCGATCCGAGCGAGCCGTGCAGGCCCTGCCACGCGAGCAGCTCCCCCTCGCCACCGATCGTCGACGCGACCCCCCATGCGCCGAGACCTGCGGCGATCACGGCGAGCGCGAGGGCGCGGGTGCGACCCACGGGCGTGTCGTGCTCGGAGAGGTGCTCGTAGGTGGTCGCGCGCAGGAACATCCAGCCGATGCCGAAGATCACGAGTGGGAAGAGGGCGAGGATGCCCCCGGCGACGGCGACCGCAGCGCCGAACAGCAGCGTGAGCGACCACCAGCCCCGGTCGCGACGCGCGACGAGCAGCGAGAAGATTGCGCACGAGGTGAAGGGCACGGTCGACACCGCCGCGCCGGCCCCGTTCGCCACGGCGAGGAAGACCGCGGGTGCGAGCGCGCCGAGCGGCACGAGCACGATGAGGCCGAAGGTACGCATGCCGCGTGCGCGGGCGAACGCGAAGAGTGGCAGCAGCGTCAGGATGGCGAACAGGCTCGTGATCGGGGCGTGCAGCGAGTAGGCGGTCCAAGTCGCGTCGGCCGAGGCCGGGCGGTCGTCGGAGCGGCCGATCGCGACCGTCATCGCGGCGAACTGCTCGAACGCGATGGGACGGTCGCCGGCGGAGGCATGCTGGTCGCGTGCGACCTCGAGCCGGGCGGCGCTGCCGTGGGCGTCGGCGTCGATCGCGGCGACCTCCCGCACGGGGTCGCCGGTGGTGCCGTAGCCGAGGGGGCCGTCGCTGGATCCGCCCAGCACCGACGCCTGCAGCAGGAGCACGGCGAAGAGCAGCAGGAGCGACGAGCCGATGAGCTCCCGCGAGCGCCACTGCACCTGGGCGCGCCAGATGTAGACGACGGCTGCGAACGCGGCTCCCACGAAGAGCCAGGGCACCCAGTCGTCGCCGGCGTCGATGCCGGAGCGCCCGAGCGCGGTCAGCACGACGAAGGCGACGGCCATGCCGGTGAGCGGCGCGAGCGGCAGGGCGCGCTTGCGGGCCCCCTCGCCGAGCACGAGCTGATGGATGACCAGGCCGACCGGAATGAAGAGGAGGGCCCAGAGGATCAGGAGTGCGAGGGCGATGTCCACGAGGGCGCTCCTACCCATGCCACAGCCACTCCGAACGAGTGCGGTCGGGGGGCGCGGAAATCGACTGCCGCGTCAACCGGAAATCGACTGCCACGTCA
>JAOPYW010000010.1 GCA_025964405.1 Thermoleophilia bacterium
CGGTCGAGGCCGCGCCCGCGGTCGAGGCTCCGGCAGCAACCGAAGCTCCCGCCGCGGCGGACCCCGCCGACAACGACGAGGATTCACGCGTCGGACCGAAGATCCTGCGCCGCGCCGATGCACCTGCACCGGTGGCCGTCGCGGCTCCGGTCGCTGCGCCCGTCGCACCGGTCGCGCCGGCCAAGCCGGCAGCACAGGCCGCGCACGACCTCGCCAAGGGCGAGGCCGTCTCCGAGGCTGACCAGCGGCGCCGCGCCCAGAAGATGGCGCAGGCCCGCGTGGCCGAGCTCGCCGCGAAGCGTCGCGCCGAGCTCGAGAAGGAGAAGATCGAGGCCGAGCAGCGCAAGCTGAGCGAAGAGCGCGGCGAGAAGAAGAAGGACAAGAAGAAGAAGGCCGACGAAGCCGCAGCCCCGGCTGCCGGCGACGCCGAGTTCATCGGTTCGCGCAAGCCGCGCGTCGGTGGTCCGGCCCGCGGCACCGACGCCGATCGTGGCAGCCGCGGCGGCCCGACGAAGCGTCGTCGCGTCGTGATCGACGCCGGTCGCGGTGGCGGTCGTGGCGGTCAGGGTGGCGGCCGTGGACGCGGTGGCAAGAGCAAGTACCGCGCCCAGAAGGAAGAGGTCATCATCGATCCGACCGTGCCCGTCACGGTCAACGCCGGTGCCTCCGTCAAGGAGCTTGCCGACGCACTCCACGTGGGCACCACCGACATCATCCGCGGCCTCATGACCGCCGGTGACATGGTGACCATCACGCAGACGTTGACGGCCGACCAGATCGAGACCGTCGGTATCGCGCTCGAACCGCCGCGCGAGATCATCGTGCGCAGTGCGGCCGACGAGGACGTCATCCCGGTGTTCGAGGACGACGAGGACACGCTCGTCACGCGTGCCCCGGTCGTGACGATCATGGGTCACGTCGACCACGGCAAGACGAGCCTGCTCGACGCGATCCGCGAGACGAAGATCGCGGCCGGCGAAGCCGGTGGCATCACGCAGCACATCGGCGCCTACCAGGTGGAGGTGCCGGGCGAAGACGGCACCACCCGCACCGTCACCTTCCTCGACACCCCGGGCCATGAGGCGTTCACCGCCCTGCGTGCCCGTGGTGCGATGGTCACCGACGAGGCCGTGCTCGTGGTCGCAGCCGACGACGGCGTGAAGCCGCAGACGCTCGAGGCCATGGACCACGCCCGCGCGGCCGACGTGCCGATCATCGTGGCGATCAACAAGATCGACAAGGAGAACGCCCAGCCCGAGAAGGTCAAGGCCGAGCTCGCGCAGCACGACCTGCAGCCCGTCGACTGGGGCGGCTCGACCGAAGTGGTGGAGGTGTCTGCGAAGCAGCGCATCAACCTCGACGGCCTGCTGGAGCTCATCCTGCTCCAGGCCGACGTGCTCGAGCTCAAGGCGCGACCCGACGCGGAAGCATCCGGGTACATCATCGAGTCGAAGCTCGACATCGGTCGTGGCCCGGTCGCGACGATGCTCGTCAGCCGCGGCACGCTCAAGGTCGGCGACTCCGTCGTGGCCGGTGCCACGCACGGCAAGGTGCGTGCACTGCTCGACTTCCGCGGCGATCGCATCAAGGAGGCCGGCCCCGCCGTGCCGGTCGAGATCATCGGCTTCAACGAGGTGCCCGACGCGGGTGAGTTCTGCATGGTCGTCGAGAGCGAGCGCGTCGCTCGCGACACGGCGCAGAAGCGTGCCTTCCGGCTCAAGGCGGAGAACCTCGCCAAGCGCCAGCACGGCCTCACGCTCGACAGCCTGTTCGCCCGCATCGCCGACGGCGAGGTGCGCGACCTCAACCTCATCATCAAGACCGACGTGGCCGGTTCTGCCGAAGCCATCGAGCAGGAGCTCGGCAAGATCCAGCACGAGGAAGTGCGCGTGCGCATCCTCCGCAACGGCGTCGGCGCGATCACCAAGGACGACGTCATGCTGGCGTCGGCATCCAAGGCGATCATCGTGGGCTTCAACGTCCGCGGCAACGCCGAGGTGCGCGAGATCGCCTCGAACGAAGGCGTCGACCTCCGCAGCTACGGAGTCATCTACAAGCTGCGCGAGGACATCGAAGCGGCGCTCGGCGGCATGCTCTCCCTCAACGAGGTGGAGAAGGCCGTCGGCGAGGCCGAGGTGCGTGCGGTGTTCAAGGCGAGCCGCATCGGCACCATCGCCGGTTCCATGGTCACGACCGGCACCATCAACCGCGGCGCCAAGGCGCGCCTGCTGCGCGATGGCACGGTCATCTACGAGGGCGAGATCGACACGCTCAAGCGCTTCAAGGACGACGTCCGCGAAGTTGCCAAGGGCTTCGAGTGCGGTATCTCGCTCGACGGTTACGACGACATCAAGGAAGGCGACACCATCGAGACCTACGTCATCGAGCAGGTGGAGCGCGACCTCAAGGCGGAGTTCTCCTCGAACGCGTAGTTCGGCCGAGATGCTGCAGGTTCACGGGGCGCGATCGCACATGCGATCGCGCCCCGTTCTTCGCTCCGGGGCAGGGAGACGGCGAGCGACAGCGAACCTGTCAGTCGTGATCATCGATGCCATGTCAGCCCCGTCCAATGTCGTGTCGCTTCCGACCACGCAGGCCCCGAGGAGCACCCGTCAGATGACCCACAACGGCTTCGCCGGGCTCATGGTGCTCGACCTGCACCTGCACGGTGCCCAGTCGCTCAAGGACAAGCGCCAGCCGCTGCGCAGCGTCAAGCAGCGGCTCAGGGATGCCGGCTTCTCGGTCAGCGAGGTCGACCACCACGACAAGATCCAGCGTGCCCAGGTGGCCGTCTCGATCGTCGGCCGGGGGAGCGGTGAGGTCGAGAACCTGCTCGACGCGGCACTCCGCGTGTTCGAATCGCGACCCGACCTCGAGGTGAGCGTGCGGCAGCGCACGGTGCTGGCGATCGACGAGTACGAGTAACGGAGGCACGTGTGGGGCGGGCGTCTCCGGCCGAACTCGTTCGTCACGCATCCGGGGTGGAGCGGTGGTGGGCGCGGGCTTGTCGCGCACGCCACCGCCTCCACCCCGCACCACGCCCCGCTGCACTCACCGCTCCCCAACGAACGGCCACGCAACGCGGGGAACCCGTCGTGACCGGTAGGATATGCGGCAATGTCCGACCGCCTGCTCCGAATCAACGAACGTATGCGCCAGGTGCTGAGCGCCGGCATCGCCGACCTCAGTGACCCGCGCATCGGGTTCGTCACCGTCACCGGTGTGAACATCGCGCGTGATTTCCACAACGCGAAGGTCTACATCAGCGTGCTCGGCAACGACTCCTCACGCAACGACACGCTCGCCGCCCTGCGCAGCGCGCACGGCCCGCTGCAGCGTGCGATCGCCCGCGACGCGAAACTGCACCACACGCCGAAGCTCGAGTTCCTCTACGACGACACGACCGACGCCGCCATGCGGCTCGAGCAGATCCTGCGCGATGGTGAACACACGTCGCTCCCCGATCCGCTTCCCGCCGATGGCGAAGCGGGCTCCATCGCCCCCGACTCGCTCCCTTCCTGAGAGGCCACCATGACCGAGACCCTCACCTACGCACCCGGCCGCGGGCCCGCCTCCGGACTCGACGAGATCGCGTCGGAGCTGCTCGCCAACGACAAGTTCGTCGTCGTCAGCCACCTGAACCCCGACGGTGACGCGATCGGCTCCTCGAGCGCGCTCGAGCAGCTGCTCCTGCAGCTCGGCAAGGACGTCATCGTCTACATCCCGGGCGCCGTCGTGCCGCCCGAGTTCGAATTCGTCCGTTCGCCCACGCTCACCGACGACATCCCCGACGACATCGCCGAGCGCGTGCTCGTCGCAGTCGACTGCGGCAACGAGTCGCGCGTGAAGAACGACGCGCTCCTGGCGAGCGCCAAGCGCGTGCTCAACATCGACCACCACGGCGACAACACCCACTTCGGCCAGCTCAACCACGTGCGCGCCGAGGCCGCCTGCGCGGCGCAGCTCGTGTGGGAGCTCGCCGGCCACCTCGGCATCTCCGAACCGGGCCTCGCCGTCGCACTGCCGGTCTACATCGGCCTCGTGACCGACACCGGTCGCTTCCAGTACTCCAACACGACCGCCGAGTCGTTCCAGCTCGCCGCCGAGCTCGCGCGCACCGGCGTCGACGTGCACGACGTCTACAGCCGCATCTTCGAGAACGTCACCTATCCGCGCCTGCGCCTGCTCGGCCGCGCGCTCGAGAACTCGCTCCAGTCGAGGGACGGCCGCGTCGTCGCGACCCACCTCACCCAGGGCGACTTCGACCACTTCGGAGCCACCGAGGATGACGCCGAGGGTGTCGTCGATGCGCTGCGCTCGGTCGAGGGCACGTACGTCGCCGTCTTCCTGCGCGACCTGCCGCCCGGTGGGGAGCACGAGAAGAAGGGCAGCCTCCGCACGACGCGCGACGACATCGACGTGTCCGCCGTGGCTCGCTCCTGGAACGGCGGCGGGCATCGCCAGGCCGCCGGCTTCAACACGAGCGACGACCTCGCTGCCGTGGTCGATCGCGTCGACGACGCGATCCGCGAGCA
>JAOPYW010000092.1 GCA_025964405.1 Thermoleophilia bacterium
GGTCACGGCCGGGCGCGAAGCGGACGCCGTCGTGTGCCGGGTCATCGACACCGGCCCCGGCATCGCGAAAAGCGATCAACTGCAGCTGTTCCAGCGCTTCAGCCAGCTCGACGAGGGCATGCGCCGCGGCGGCACCGGCCTCGGCCTCAACATCAGCAAGGCGATCGTCGAGGCCCACGGCGGCACGATCGACTACGGGCGCACCTTCACCGGGCGCACCCGCTTCCGCGTCCGCGTGCCGCTCGCCCACGAGTAGCGCAGGTGTCAGTCGACCTCGGGTCGATCATGGGGAGCTGCGAGCACGCGCGTGAGCCCGGCGTAGCCCGCCAGCACGTCGGCCGTGAACGAGCGAGCGACGACGGTCCCGCCCTGCACGGCGAGCAGGGCCCGCGGGGTCGTGGTCGAGAACATGCTCCCGATCAGCAGGTCCTCGTTGCGATTGAGCAGCACCCCGAGCCGCTCGCCCGGCCCCTGCGTGATACCGCAACCGGCGGTGAAGTCGACGACGTCGACGAGTGACGAATTGACGTCGCCGTGCACGACCTCGCTCACGAGGATGAACGTGTGCCGCAGTTCGACCGAGTGGCCGTTGCGCGCGATCACGCGCAGCACCTCGGGATCGCCGTCACGCACTGCGCGACGCTCGGTCAGGGTCATGAAGACCGAGCCGACGACGGCCCCATCGGCGTTCGGCACGTCGCGTGCGGGCACCAGCTTCGCGCCCGAACACGCCGACGCCACGCCGGGCACCGCGAACAGGCACGCGACGGCGAGCACAGCTCCCCAGCGACGGGTGAAGCGACCCGAGGTCACGCGTGCCTAGAGGTTGCCGCGCAGCGCCTGCTCGGCCTCTATCGCCTCGAACAATGCCTTGAAGTTGCCGTCGCCGAAGCCCTTGGCACCCTTGCGCTGGATGATCTCGAAGAAGACCGTCGGGCGATCCTGCACGTTGCCGGTGAAGATCTGCAGGAGGTAGCCCTCCTCGTCCTTGTCGACGAGGATGCCGAGGCGCTGGAGGTCCTCCCAGTTCTCGTCGATCGGCCCGATGCGCTTCACGGCCTCTTCGTAGTACGTGCCGGGGCGGCCCAGGAACGGCACGCCGCGATCCTTGAGCGCCTGCACGGTCGCGATGATGTCGTCGGTCTCGAGCGCGATGTGCTGCACGCCGGGGCCACCGTAGTAGTCGAGGTACTCCTCGATCTGGCTCTTGCGCGCAGCCTCGGCGGGCTCGTTGATCGGGAACTTTACCTTGCCGTCGCCGGAGCTGACGACCTTCGACATGAGCGCCGAGTACTCGGTGTTGATGTCTTCGTCGGTGAACTGGTTGAGCTCCGTGAAGCCCATGACGTCGCCGTAGAACTTCACCCACGGGTTCATGTCGGCGGTGTTGCCGACGCAGTGGTCGATGTCCTTGATGCCGACACCCGCGAAGTCGGTGTCGGGCGCGATCGGCAGCGCCTCGAAGCCAGGCAGGAAGGCGCCGGCGTAGGAGCCGCGCTCGACGAGCGAGTGGATCGTGTCGCCGTAGGTGCGGATCGCGGCGATCGTGACGGCGCCGTTCTCGTCGCTGAAGGTCTCGGGCTCCTGGAAGGAGGTGGCGCCCTTCGAGAGCGCGTGCTCGTAGGCGGCGCGGGCGTCGGGCACCATGATCGCGAGGTCGCGCACGCCGTCGCCGTGCCGCTCGATGTGGGCGCCGATCTCGTGGCCGGCCTGGAGCGGGCTGGTGAGCACGAAGCGCACGTTGCCCTGCTGCATCACGTACGACGAACGGTCCCGCACGCCGGTGGTGAGGCCCTGGTAGGCGACCGGCACGAAGCCGTAGGCGCGCTCGTAGAAGAACGCGGCCTGCTTGGCGTTCGACACCCAGAATTCGAGGTGGTGCATGCCCTCGACCGGGAACGGGTCGCTCGGAGTGTGGTCGGCGTCGGTCATGGAATCTCCTCGAGGGGGCGGGCGGGTGGAACGTCGCTCCCAATCTACCGGAGAATCACGGGAAGGGGCGCCGGTCGTTCGGCAGAATCGCTGCAATCCCGTACAGTCCGTGCGTGACCTCGATCCCCCCCACGACGCCGCGCGATCCCGACAGCGGGCTCGTGCGCGTGCGCGGCGCACGCCAGCACAACCTGCGGGGCATCGACGTCGACATCCCCCGTGATGCGCTGGTCGTGTTCACGGGGGTCTCCGGGTCGGGCAAGAGCTCGCTCGCCTTCGGCACGATCTACGCCGAGGCGCAGCGTCGTTACTTCGAGTCGGTGGCCCCCTACGCCCGCCGACTGCTCCACCAGATCGGGGCGCCGAAGGTCGGCGACATCACCGGCCTCCCGCCGGCCGTCGCGCTGCAGCAGCGGCGGGGGGCGCCGTCGTCGCGCTCGACGGTCGGCACGATCACCACCCTCTCCAACTCGCTGCGCATGCTCGTCTCGCGTGCGGGCACCTACCCCGACGGTGTCGACGAACGCCTCGACTCCGACGCCTTCTCGCCGAACACCGCTGTCGGGGCGTGCCCGGAGTGTCATGGCATCGGGGTGGTGCACGAGGCCACCGAGGCGTCGCTGGTGCGCGACCCCTCGCTCACGATCGCCGAGCGGGCCGTGACCGCCTGGCCCGGGGCGTGGCAGTTGAAGAACCAGCGCGACATCCTCACCGTGCTCGGCCATGACGTGCACGTGCCGTGGCGCGAGCTGCCGCAGGAGCTGCGCGACTGGATCCTGTTCACCGACGACGAGCCGATCGTCACCGTGGTGCCGGAGCGGCGCCCCGACCAGAGCCACCGCCCGTACCAGGGCACGTTCATGAGTGCTCGCCGCTACATCCGCAAGGCGTTGACGATGTCGCAGAGCGCCGGGCAGCGTCGCCGTGCGCTGCAGTTCGTCGAGACCACGCCGTGCCCGGTGTGCCACGGCTCGCGCCTGCGCCCCGATGCGCTCGCGGTGACCTTCGCCGGCCGCACGATCGTCGAGTGGTCGGCGCTGCCGCTGCGCGAGCTGACCGCGCTCCTCGCGCCCACGGCCGGGCTCACCGCTCCCGACGCCGCCTACCGCGAGGCGCAGAGCGGTGAGACGAGCGAGGTCGCCCGCGACATCGCCGCCGACCTGGTCGCGCGGGTCGCGCCGCTCGTCGAGCTCGGCCTGGGCTACCTGAGCCTCGACCGCGCCACCCCCACCCTCTCCCCCGGCGAGCTGCAGCGCCTCCGCCTCGCGACCCAGGTGCGCTCCGGGCTGTTCGGGGTCGTCTACGTGCTCGACGAGCCGTCGGCCGGCCTGCACCCCGCCGATTCCGAGCCGCTGCTCGACGTGCTCGACCGCATCAAGGCCACGGGCAACTCGCTCTTCGTGGTGGAGCACGACCTCGACGTCATGCGCCGCGCCGACTGGATCGTCGACATCGGGCCCGGGGCCGGCGAGGGGGGCGGGGAGCTGCTCTACTCGGGACCGGTCGACGGGCTGCGCGATGTCAGTCGCTCCGTCACCGCGCGCCACCTGTTCGCGACCAGCCCCGGCGAACGTCGCACCCCACGCGAGCCCGCCGCGACGATCGGGCTGGCCGGCATCACGCGCCACAACCTCGTCGACCTGACGATCGACATCCCGCTCGGGGCGTTCACCGCAGTCACCGGCGTGTCGGGGTCGGGCAAGTCGACCCTGGTCACGCAGGTGCTCGCCGCGGTCGTCGCGCGCGAGCTGGGCACCGCGCTCGACACCGGCGACGAGGGCGACGCGGTCGAGACCGACGAGGCCGGCATCGCGCCGGAGCAGCTCCCCGACGATCCCGCCGCCGGTGTCAGCGTGGCCGGTGTCGGCACCGTGCGCCGGCTCGTGCAGGTCGACCAGCGCCCGATCGGGCGAACGCCGCGGTCGAACCTCGCCACCTACACCGGCCTGTTCGACGGCGTGCGCAAGCTGTTCGCGAGCACCGACGAGGCCCGAGCACGCGGATACGGCGTCGGGCGCTTCTCCTTCAACGTCGCGGGCGGACGCTGCGAGACCTGCCAGGGCGAGGGGTTCGTCGCCGTCGAGCTGCTCTTCCTCCCCGGCACCTACGCGCCGTGCCCGACCTGCGGCGGGCGGCGCTACAACGACGAGACGCTCGAGGTCACCTGGCACGACATGTCAGTCGCCGACGTGCTCGCCCTCACCGTCGACGATGCGGTGGAGCAGTTCGCGGGCGTACCGGCCGTGCACCGATCGCTGACCACGCTCCGCGACGTCGGGCTCGGCTACCTGCGGCTGGGCCAGCCCGCGACCGAACTCTCGGGCGGTGAGGCGCAGCGCATCAAGCTCGCGACCGAACTGCAGCGGGCGCGGCGCGGACACACGCTGTACCTGCTCGACGAACCGACCACGGGCCTGCATCCCGCCGACGTGGAGCTGCTCATGACCCAGCTCCACCAGCTCGTCGACGCGGGCAACAGCGTGGTGGTGGTCGAGCACGACATGGGGGTGGTCGCCGGGGCCGACTGGGTGATCGACATGGGTCCGGGTGGCGGCGACATGGGCGGAACGGTCGTCGCGGCCGGAACACCCGTCGAGGTCGCGGCGAGCAACGCCGGCCGCACGGCGCGCTACCTGCGGACCGCGCTCGGGCGCTCCTGAGCCCGGCGCGGCGCGCATTGCTCAGATGTGTGTCGCAGCGACACACATGGGCCGTGGAGAAACACGCCTGCACGCGACAGGCTTACCGGATGGAACACCGCGACCAGATGATCCTCCGCAAGGTGGGGCGCAACCTCAAGGCCGAACGGGCCCGCCGCGACCTCACGCAGGAGACGGTGGCGCGCGCAAGCGGCATGTACACCACGCAGGTGGCGCGGATGGAACGCGGCGAGACCGACACCGGCATCACCAAGTACCTCAAGGCGGCGTGGGCCATCGGCATGGATCCGAGCGAGCTGTTCCGCGATCTCGAGGACCGCATGCCCTGACACGCGAACGTCGCGGTTTCGTCACACCGCGCGCGCATGTCGTGACATGTCGCACGCGAGGCTTGCGCCATGTCCCGTGCACCACACTCCAACCAACCTGATGCTGACGCCGAGCGGCTCCTGCTCACCCTCGCCGACCACCTCCACGAACACTGCACCTGCGCGCCGGGGCAGCCCCGGTGCGCGGCGTGCGACCTGCGGGGCCAGCTCCGGTCGGTTCGGGAGGAGCTGCTCGCGTGGCGCGCCGAGGGGCGCCGCCTCGCGCAACGTCGTGACGAGGCGATCGCCAACGGCGGCGACCACGAGCGGCGCGACGGCGGAGCGTGTGCGGAGTGTGCGGCGCTCGCGACCCTGGCGCGCACGGTGCTCGGCGACCGCTGAGCCGGGGCGGTCAGCGCATGTGCACCGTCGCGAGCAGCGCGTCGGCTGCCCGGAGCTGGTCGGGCGCGTGCACGACCGTGGCCGTGTAGAGCGTGTGGTCGCGCACCCCGAGCCAGGTCGTCTGGTCGACGTTGCCGCGACTGGAGCGCAGCACCACCCCGGGCTGGTCGCCGAACACGATCTGCGAACTCGTCGAGCTCGTCGCACCCGCCTCGCGCAGTTTCGTGCGACGGAGCTCGACCGCCGCCTCGAGGATGTCGTTGTCGCGCGCCCTGGGCGAGGCCGTCTGGCCGTGGATCTCCAGCACGGGCAGGTCGCGGGTCGTCGCCCCCGATGACCACACCCCGATGCCGAGCCGGCGGTAACGGGCGGCGGCCGGCAGCGTCGTGTCGGGCTCGAGCCGGTCGGTCTGCAGCACGGGCGAGAAGTCGATGTCGGGGTAGCTGCCCGTCGTCGTCGCCGGGGTCTCGGGCGGGCCGACGAGCAGGATGAGTCCGATCAACGCCAGCACGCTGAGCACTCCCGCATATCGTCGTGTCACGCGCATCACGGCCATGAGGGAGGTCATCGACCGCATCGGGTCGCCGCTCGCGTCAGCAAACTGTAAAACCGGTTCAGTCGGCCGCGGTGGCAGGGTCGACGCGCAGGTCGTCGTAGGAGGGGCGCGTGAGGTCGAACCGGTCGCGCGTCGTGGCGTAGGTCGCGCCGCCCATGCGCGCCACGGCGTCGAGGCGGCCGGGGTCGACGCGGTCGCGCTCGTCGAAGAGCCGCTCCGCGATGTGGAGCTGCACGACGGTGCCGAGCACCATCCGGCTGTGACCCACGTCGATGATGCGATCGAGTACGCACTCCATCGCGACCGGCGCGCCCACGACCCGTGGGCTGCGCACCTTCGCCGACGCGGTCTGCTCCAGGCCCGCGAGCTCGAACTCGCTGACGTCGGCAGGTGCGTTCGCAGCCGTGATGTTCATGCGCTCGGTGATGGCGTAGTCCACCACGTGGAAGACGAAGTCGCCCGTCGCGCGCACGTTCGCGACCGTGTGCTTCTCCCCGATCGAGGTGAAGGCGAGCGTGGGCGGCTGGGTGCCGGCCACGGTGCAGAACGAGTGTGGCGCGAGGTTCGCGGTGCCGTCGGCTGCGAGCGTGGAGACCCAGGCGATCGGGCGCGGCACCACCACCGAGTTGAGCAGGTAGTAGGTGGCCTGCGGATCGGAATCAGCGGGGTCGATCGAGCGCATCGGCTCGTTGCTCGGGTGCGCGGCATCGGTCATGCCGGCGATGCTACCGGGCGGAGGTCGGCGACGGCTCCTCGGCCAGCACCTCGTCGAGCACCTCGATCACGTGCGGGTCGAAGTGGATGCCGCTCAGTTCGTGCATGCGGTCGACGGCCTTCTCGGTGGTCATCGCACACTGGTAGGTACGCTCCGACGTCATCGCGTCGAACGCGTCGCAGGCGAACACGATGCGGCTCGCGAGCGGGATCTGCTCCCCCACGAGGTGGTCGGGGTAGCCGGATCCATCCCAGTGCTCGTGCGAGTGGCGCACGATGCGCGCCACGTTGCGCAGGAACCCGATCGGTCGGATGATCTGCTCGCCCACGACGGTGTGCTGGCGGATGACGGCCCACTCGTCTTCGGTGAGGGCATCGGTGTTGTGGAGGATCGCATCCGGCACCGCGATCTTGCCGATGTCGTGGAAGAGCGCACCGTACTCGAGGTCGGTCAGCTCCTGCCCGTCGAGGCCGAACCGGCGCCCGACGGCGACGACGCGATCGGCGACGCGATCACCATGTGCCTCCGTCTCACCGTCGCGTGAGTGCAGCGCGTTGATGAGCGCCGAGACCGTCTCCTTGTAGGCGCGCGCCAGCTCGGCCGCGAGCCGCTCCGCCTCCGCCCGTCGACGATGCTCTTCACGTGCGAGCAGCACGACCGATTCGAACAGGTCCTGCACCACCGCCGGGTCGATGAAGCGTCCGCTCTGCGCTGCGTCGACGACGATGTCGACCAGGCGCGAGGGGTCGGAGCCCTTCACGGCGTAGCCCACGGCGCCCGCGAGGATCATGCGGGTGATCGTCTCCGGATCGACCGTGCCCGTGACCGCGATCACGCGGATGTCGGGATTGAGGCCGACGATCTGCTCGGTCGCCGCGCAGCCGTCGAGGCGCGGCATGTTGACGTCCATGAGCACGATGTCGGGGGAGCACTCGGCGGCGACCCGCACCGCCTCCGCGCCGTCGTGCGCATGGGCCACGACCTCGAGGCGCGGATCCGCATCGAGGTGCAGCGCGACCGCCTCCCGCAGGTCGCGATCGTCGTCGACGACGAGCACGCGCACACGGCGGATGGCGGGTTCGTCGACGTCCTCGCTGGCTGCTGCGGCGGTATCCACTCGGAAAGTGTTCCCTCACCTCACGCTCGAAAACAAGTCCTTGTGCGTATTGGCGAGTCATCGTACCGTGAAGG
>JAOPYW010000104.1 GCA_025964405.1 Thermoleophilia bacterium
GAGCTCGACGCGGTCGCCTCGCACGTGCGCGCGGTGATTCGCTTCGTGCAGGCCGAGCGCGGCATGGAGGAGGATTCCAACGCCTTCGAGATCGGCACCATGATCGAGGTGCCGCGCGCGTGCGTGACGGCCCACGAGATCGCGGGCGTCGCGTCATTCTTCTCGTTCGGCACGAACGACCTCACGCAGATGACGTACGGCTTCTCGCGCGATGACGCGGGCATGTTCCTGCCCGTCTACCTGCAGCGCGGCATCCTGCCGGCCGATCCCTTCCAGACGATCGACACCAACGGTGTCGGCGGCCTGATGGCGACGGCGGTGGAGCGCGGTCGCGCGACCCGCCCGGAGCTCAAGCTCGGGGTGTGCGGCGAGCACGGTGGCGATCCGGCATCGATCGAATTCTGCCACTCGCTCGGCCTCGACTACGTGAGCTGCTCGCCGTACCGCGTGCCCATCGCGCGCCTCGCCGCCGCCCAGGCAGCCATCCGCGCGGCAGACGAGGCACACGGTTCCGGTCCCTCGGGTCGATCGACCCGGGTGCAGGTCGAGCCGCGCCCGCTCGAACCGCTGCTCCGCTAGGGAACCGTCGGGGAATCGACGCTAGTTCGTCGGCGTTGCGGAGCCGAATTGCAACTCGCTTTCGTAGCATCCGCGGTGAGTCAGGGCTCACCACGGGATGTTATTTCCGCCTGCTCACGGCCGGTTTCGATGCTTCGGGGTTGCGACCTAATATCTGGTCGTTCACCGGCCGATACTTTGCCGGATGCCCAATCTCACGAGCATGGCTGCGCCGACGCGCACATACGTACGGACAGGCCTCGTCGGCCTGCTCCTGCTGTGCTTGTTGGTGCTTCCCTCGACGGCTGAGGCAGTATCGAATCCAGTCTCCGGCGTGTGGGTCGTACCGGGCAATGCGCAGAACACGATCAGCTGGGAGCGGGCCACCGCCGCCGTGCCGGGCACGAACTCGTACCGCGTCTATCGCTCGACCACGAGCGGCACGCTCGGCGCCGTGGTCGGCACGGTCACCGATCCGGCGACGACCTACGTCGACACGGCAGTGGCCAACGGCACCTCCTATTACTACACCGTCCGCACGTGGGATGGCGCGGTCGAGAGCACCGACCCGGTGCAGCAGATCACCAGCACCGGCAAGTCGATGCCAACGGGACGCTGGTGGGATGACTGCAGTGGAACGCTCAATGGCAAGATGTACGTGTTCGGCGGATACGCCCAGAGCAGCGGATCCCAGGGCAAGATCTACTCGTACGATCCGGTCACCAACACTGTTGCCACCGAGGCGCCGACCATGCCGAACAGCAGGTACTGGTGCGGCGCCGACCGCGCGAACGGCAGCCTCTACCTGTTCGGGGGCGGTTCAGGTTCCAACGGTGCCACTGAGTACGCACAGGTCTACAAGTTCAATCCGACGACCGGGTTGACCCTCGCCAACGGCACGCTCCCAACGGCTTACGCCCAGGTGAGTGCGCAGACCATGGCGGACGGAACGATCGCGGTCGTGGGCGGCCAGAACGGCACCACCCTCTCCAACAGCGTCTACCGTTTCAATCCCTTCACCGATCCGGTCGGCGCCCTGCCCGTCGCCAAGACCCTCACCTACCCGAACGGCGTGGGCACGCCCGGCACCACGGCGATCGACGGCAAGGTCTTCATGATCGGCGGTAACTTCTCCGGCAGCGGCAACATGCAGCCGAACCTCCGCGCAAAGCGGATCGACATCGTCACCGGTACGCAGACGTACACCGAGCTGAACCTGACCAACCCGTCGACGCCGCGTCTGGGCAACGGCGTAGTGGCCCTCAACGACCGCGTGTACTCGCTCTCGGGTGGCACGGCAAGTTCGGAGGGCACCGCGTGCGGATTCCTCAGCTGCAACGTCACCAACGCGATCACTGTCTGGGACGATCGGCTGGGCGGCTGGACCTCGCTCGCCACGACGCTCGCCGGCATCGGCGGAGGTCGCCTCCGCATGACGGCCATGCGGATGAAGGGATTCATCTACTTCACCGGCGGCAACGACGGCACGACCCTCAACGACGGCACGCTGTTCCCCCAGATCTACAAGCTCGACCCCGGCGGCCAGGTGCGCGGCACGCCGGGCGCGCCCGTCGCGACCACGGCCAGCGCCTTGAGTGCGACCCCGACCAACCACACTGTGACGGTGTCGTGGACGGCAGGTGCGAACGTCGACTACTACCGCATCTTCCGCTCGACATCGGCTGGCGTCCGCGGTGCGCTGATCGAGGAACAGATGGGTGAGCAGGACGCCCCTGGCACGTCGATCGCCGACGGCGGGCTCGTCAACGGCTCGACCTACTACTACACGGTCAGTGCCGTCGGCTACGACGGGCACGAGACCACGGCACCCGCGCAGGTCAATGCCACGCCGCAGGGCCCGAAGGACCCGACGGTGCTCACGCAGTTCGAGAGCAACGGCACGACTGCGATCGTGGGCGGTGCCATCACCGTGAGCGGTCAGGCCACGAACGTGGTGCTCAAGTTCAACGTGAGCCACACGCAGAACGCGAAAACAATCGTGCCGTGGGTTGAGGTGAGCACGACGGGCGTCTTCGCGGAGACCTGTGGTGTTGCGAATCCAGGCGTGACCTTCAGCGGTGCGAACGTGGTCGCCGCCGTGGCGAACACGCTCTATCCCGCCACCGTCAACGTCACGGGTCTCACCGACGGCACGACCTATTACTGGCAGGCGTGCGCGATGGCGGGGCCCGACGACAGCTACTGGGTGGCACGGGGCGGCGCGCCCGATTTCGTCACCGATGCGCTCCCGGATGCGCAGCCCGTGACGCCGGCCGCCGGCGCCTGGACGAATGACTCGACGCCCGCACTGACGGCCCGCCACGTCGACGCCAACGCTGACACCGGGCAGGTCCAGTTCGAGGTCTGTACGACGAACGCGACGGATCCATGGTCCGCGAACTGTGGTTCGAGCTACCAGACGTTCACGTCGGCAGCAGGCATCGCCAACAACGCGACCACCGCATGGTCACCCGCGACGGCACTGCCATCCGGTACCAACTACTGGCGCATCCGATCGACCGACTCCCGTGGTCTGGCCGGTCCGTGGACGGCACAAGCGATCCGTATCGACCTCGTTCCCCCGACGGTTCCGACGAACCTCGTCATCCACTCCGGCGGATCGAGCGACGTCAACCTGAGCTGGACCGCATCGACCGACGCCCTGTCCGCCGTCACCTACGACGTCTCCTACTCGCTCAACGGATCGACCTGGACGGTGGCCTGTACGGCGACAGCCGCCACCAACTGCACCGCGGCGGGCATCGCGTCTTCCACAGGTGTGGTCATGCGGGTGCGCGCCTGTGACGCCGCGACCAACTGCACCGGGTGGAGCTCACGCGCGGGAGCGACCGGCGGCACGTACTTCCTCCGGTCGGGCGTCAACTCGACCCAGCTCACGAACGCGCAGAACAAGCAGGCTGCAACCACATCGGGCACTGATACAGCGACCACGACCACCGTCAACTACGGCGCGGGCACTGGTTGGTTCCCCGTGCGCCCGAACGTGGCAGCCTCCACGACCAACGCGGGTGCCGTGGAGCCTGCGACGACGGCTCCCTACACCAACCCGACCGGCACGGGCTGGGTCATCGACGCGGCCGTGGCCAAGCGGATCGCGGCCGGCGACATCACGGTCGACTTCACGTTCAACGACAACGCCGCCGCAGCGGTGGGTGACCTGCAGTGTCGCGCCTACCGCGTCACGCAGGCTGCCGGTTCAATCACGGGCTCCACCTTCCTCGGCAAGTCGGTCGCCGGACCCGACGTGCTGACGGGAGGCGCGAACGCAACCGGGACCTGTCTCGCCGCGAACCTGGCCACGCAGGTAGCCCTCGCAGCGAACGAGTCGATCTACATCGAGCTCTGGCTGCACGTGACGGGCGCTGGTGTAGCCGCGTCGACCTTCTCCTTGCACACCGAAGGTGCGTTGACCAACGTCACCATCCCGGCCCTCGGCACCAACATCCCCAACGTGCCCGGCATGGTGGCTCCAGCCAATGGCGTCACCACCACCGTCACCCCCACCCTGCAGGCTTCCTACACCCACCCCACGCCGGTGGGCGGCTTCACCGAGTTCGAGGTCGCGACGTCGGGCGCCTTCGGGGCCACCACGATCCAGAGCGGCACGAGCGCGCTGCTGGCCACCGGCAACACCGGCTCACTCGTGCTCGATCCGCTCGTCGATTCCACCGTGTACTCGTGGCGCGTTCGCGGAGTGGATTCGTTCGGCTTCGTGAGTGCATGGAGCGTCACGCGCACGTTCACGGCTTCCGATCCGACGGCGATCACGGTGAGCCTCAGCACCAACGCGATCAACCTCGGCACCGTGCTCCCGAACAACGACGCGTTCGGCTCGTTCACCGCGACCGTCACCACGAGCAATCCGACGGGCTATCAGCTCACCGCCCTGGGCGCCGCCACCGGCACGCTCGGTGCGACGTGTGCGGCGTGCGCGAATCCGACGGCTGACTGGACCGGTACCGACGCGACCCCCACCGTATGGGCAGCGTCGTCGGGCGGCTACACCGGCCTCACCGTGCGCAGCGCGACCGGCGGTCGCCTCGCCAAGTGGGGCACCGGCACGGGTACGGCCGAGCCCGACGTGGTCAACAACAAGTACGCAGGCCTCGGGTCGGTCTCGGCGATGCAGCTCCACAATCGCACGACCGCGGCCGCGGGTGACCCGGTCATCGTGACGTGGCGGTTCGATCCGGCAGCCGTCACGTCGGCCGTCGTCCACACCGAGACGATCACGATCACCGCACTCGTCAATCCGTAGCGCGGCGCTCGCCGCTCGAACCGCGTTTCGCGAGCACGACGAACAGCACGCTGCCGACGACCGCGCTGATACACGACCCCGCGAGGATGCCGACCTGGGCGAGGCGCACGAGACCGTCGTCCTCGAACGCAAGCCGTGTCAGGAAGAGCGACACGGTGAAACCGATGCCGCCGAGCGCTGCGACCCCCCAGACGTGCCGGCGTTCCATGCCCGCGGGCAGCTCCCCGATGCCCAGTGCGAGCGCACCGAAGGTGGCGCCCGCGATGCCGACGAGCTTGCCGACGACGAGCCCGATCACGACGGCCCACACGACGTGGGAGCGTGTTGCGTCGGCGAGGGTGCCGAGGCCGAGCCCCACGCCAGCATTCGCGAGCGCGAACAGCGGAACGATGACGAACGCGCTCAGGGGGTGGAGGCGATGCTCGAGCAGCGTCATGATCGGGCGAGCACGCACTTCGCCGGTGGGGGTCAGCAAGCCCAGTGCCACTCCCGCGATCGTGGCGTGCACTCCCGACTCGTGCACCGCGTACCACAGCGCGATTCCTGCGAAGACGTAGGGCCAGAACCGCGCGATGCCGGCGCGCCGCAGCAGCAGTACGATCGCAACGACCGCGCCTGACACGACGAGCCAGGCGAGTGACAGGTCTGGTGTGAAGAACACGGCGATGATCGTGATCGCGGCGATGTCGTCGATGATGGCGACGGCGAGCAGGAAGAGCTTCACGCCGCGTGGGATGCGGCTCCCGAGGAGCGTGATCACACCGACCGCGAACGCGATGTCAGTCGCCGACGGAATCGCCCATCCGTCGCGTGCGTCGGCCGGTGCGATCGCGCGGAACAGGAGGGCCGGCACGATGACGCCACCCGCGGCAGCGATGAGGGGGAGTGCGACCCGGCGCCGCGAGCTGAGCTGACCAGCAACGACCTCGTACTTGATCTCGAGACCGACGAGGAAGAAGAAGACGACCATGAGCGCATCGTTGATCCACGCACGGAGGTCGAGGCGCAGCGCATGCTCGCCCGACCCGAGTGTTATGACGTGGTGCCAGAGCGCGCCGTAGCCGTCGCCGTCGACGTTGGCCCACACGAGTGCGGCGATCGTCGCAACGAGCAGCACCGCAGCACCCGCGACCTCGTCCCGCAGGAAGTCGAGCAGCGGGTCGAGCAGCGAGGGTGCGGCGATGGGAGTTGGGTCAGTGTCAGGCATGGAGCCGCGGAGCGTCGTCAGGCCGCGTTCCGAGTTCCTACCCCGGCCGGCGGTGCCACTACCGCTCCCTCAGCGCGCAGGCGAAGGGCGGAAGCGGGATCATCGGTGACGATGCCCTGCACCCCCGCAGCGATGAGGCGCTGCATCTCCGGTTCGGTGTTCACGGTCCAGACATCGACGGGCACGTGCCGCGTCGCTGCCTCCGCGAGGAACTTCGGGCTTGCCATGCGGTGGTCGACGCTCAGGTAGTCGGCGCCCAGCCGGACGGCGTGGTTGATCGCCGGCATCCAGTTGGCCGTATCGAGCGCCCACAGCGCGATCGGGTACGCCGCCGATTCGCGCAGCCACGCGGGAATGCGCGGCGCGAGCAGTCCGGTTCGAATCTCCGGGTCGGCCGCCTTCACGGCACGCAGGGCGCTCGGCGAGAAGCTGATCACCTCGAACTGGTCGTTGCCCACCTGGGCGTGGAGGGTGTCGACGACCTCGCGCTCGTATCCCGATTCCTTGAGCTCGACGGCGAGCTTCGCACCAGACGTCTTCGCGAAGCCGGCCACCTCGGCGAGGGTCGGTATCGGCTGACCATCGGGTAGGTGGGGGAGCTGCGCGAGGTCGAGCGCGCTGATCTTCGGGCCGCCACCGGTAGGCGTCGCGTCGTGGTGCACGACCAGCACGCCGTCGTGGGTGCGGCGCACGTCGAGTTCGAGCGCGTCGACGCCGGCTGCAGCGCCCTTCTGGAACGCGCCCATCGAGTTCTGCCACGGGCCGATCGGCGAGTCGTCGTGGAACCCGCGGTGGGCGAGCACGCGCGGCGCTGCGGCAGTGATGGCGCCGAGGGAGCTCATGCCGTCTTCTCGACCAAACACTGCATCCGCGCGCGGCCTGCGGATCCCGTGCGGCCGTGCGCGGTCGCTCAGGCGGCCGCAGGTGCCGCCTGGGCATCCGCGGGCAGGGTGAGTCGAATGCGCACCTGCTGCGGCACGCCGTCAGTCAACCAGGCGCCGAGCAGGTACCACGCATCGGCGGGTGCGAGGAAACCGCCGGCGGCCGGGTGTGCACCCGGCTGCACCGGATGCCAGCTGCCGTCAGCGCCCTGCACGATCGGCTGGGGCTGCGCGCCCTGGCCCGCGACCTCGATGAGCACGGAGCCGCCGGCGCGGACGAACCACCATGCACCGGCCGGGGCGTCGGGCACGGCATCCACGATCGAGTCGACCTGCTGGAACGCGGGCGGGGCCTGCTGCTGCGACGGGTCGGCGTACGCCGGCGGATGTGCCGCATCGCCAGCCGCGGCCGTGGCGGCCTCGTGCGAGGGGTCGCCGGCAAGTGCATCGAGTGGGAGCTCGCCTGCGCGCGATGCCGCGGCGAGCTCGGGATCGTACGCGATGTTCCACGCAGCGATCACGGCACCCGTGACGACGGTCGCGAAGAACACGCCGACCATGCTGCCGAGGATGCCGTCGCTCGCCGTGAACCCGGGCATGAGGTTCGCGAACCCGCCCGCCGTGGATCCGAGCACGACGCCCGACACGAGCAGGCTGGCGAACGCGAGCCCGGCGGTCACGACCGGAGTTGGGCCAGCGAGCGGACCCTCCTCTGCCGTGCGGAGCGCAAGCGCCCGGCGGGTGCTGAAGGCCAGCCAGGCTGTGCCCAGCACGCCGAGCACGAGCAGCTTCGCAAGCGCATGGTCAGCGAAGAACGCCATGGTGCGCACGGGCAGCGGCGGTGAGGAGCTCAGGCTGGCGAGCGCCGTGGCGTCAGAGGCTTCCTTCGCCTTGTTCAGCATCGATACCGCACCCTGGTACGTCCAGATCAGCAGCACCGGGGCGATCACCGTCGTCGCGGCGGCGACCTTGGCGAAGCTCGGGAGGGTCGGACCGACGGCGGGAAGCCAGCCCGTGAGGCCCGGACTGTCGCGATCGGCCAGCGTGGCCGTGACGACCGCGAAGAGCAGGGCCAGCAGCGCCACCTTGACCGCCCACGCGACGAGCACGATTCCGGCGACGACGACGAGCGACTTGGGCTCGCCACCCGAGGCCCCGAGATCGAGGCTCTCCAGCAGCTTCGACGCCAGCTTGCTGACGATGGCGATCGCCACTGCGGCCGCGCCCACCGCGACCACGAGCTGCCGCCGACGATCGCGGGCGATGTAGGCGACGTTGCTGGCGAACTGGGCGAAGGGTTCCATTGGACCGCACATCGGCACGCACCGGCCGGAACACGAGTGCCGACATGCAACGACACCTCGTCGCCCGTCGATACATCGGCAGGGGAACTACGTCCGGGGGGACAACATGAACGTACTTGGAGCGATCCGGAGCGGGCTGGCGAACGACGCCATCCGTGCCCATGCGATCCGTGGCGGTCTCGCCGCGACGGTCGGCGTCTTCGCCGCCGAGACGTTGTTACCCCACGAAGGCGAGAAGTCAGAGCTCGTGCACACCACGCTCGTCAAGGAAGCAGCGGTGCTCGGCGCCGTCGCAGGTCTCGTCATCTCCCGCAAGGATCCGCGAGCCGTGGCGTTCAGCTGGGCGATGCTCGGCGGAGTGGCCGCAGGTGATGGCGTGCACGCCCTGCTCGGTTCGCCGCGCGCCGTGCACTACCCCACGGAGGTCGGTGCCGAGGGTGCACTCGAGGGAGCCGTCGAAGGCGCCCAGACCGGCGCACGCGAGACGACGACCGAGTAGCCCACTCAGCGATCAGCGATCAGGATACGGGTCGCCGCCGCTGTCGCCACCAGACAGGGCGCGCCACTCACCCTGGCCATCGCACTTCGGGCACGGGGGAAGGCTCTGCGTCGAGGCGACGCTCAGCTC
>JAOPYW010000112.1 GCA_025964405.1 Thermoleophilia bacterium
CGCGGGCGGCGAGCCCGACGCGCGCGGACCACACGAGATCGCGGAGCTCGCGGCGGAGTTCGACCGCATGGTCGACGAGGTGCGCACCACGATCGAGACGCAGGGGCGCTTCGTCGACGACGCCTCCCACCAGCTGCGGAGCCCGATGACCGGCCTGCGCCTCTCACTCGAGGGCGCGCTCGAGGAGGCCCCCGATGGGGAGCGCCCCGCGATCGAGGCCGCACTCGTCGAACTCGACCGGCTCGGCGGCATCGTCGACGGGCTGCTGGTGCTCGCGCGCACGCCCGCGGAAGCCGAGCTCGTCACGGTCGATGCCGCCGCCGTCGTGCGCGACCGCGCTGCCGCGTGGGAGGGACTCGCGCACGAGCGCGGGGTCACGCTCGACGTAGCGGCGCCGGGAGAACTCCCCTGCCGCGTGGTGGCGGGCGCGCTGGAGCAGTTGGTCGACAACCTCGTCGACAATGCGCTGAGCGTGTCACCGGCCGGCTCGGCGATCCACCTCGACGCACTCGCGCGCGAGGATGAGGTCATCGTGCGCGTCGCCGACGCGGGTCCGGGCATGCGCCCCGATGAACTCGCCCACGCCTTCGAACGCTTCTGGCAGGGCGGCAACGCCACCGGGTCCAGCGGCCTCGGGCTCGCCATCGTGCGCCAACTCGCGCGCGCGAGCGGTGGCGACGCCCGCCTCGAGCACGCCCGGGCCGACGGTCGTGGGCTGGTCGCCGTGGTCACGCTCGAGGCGGCGCCGAACGACAGCGGGCGACTCGGACCTGGTCCGAATCGCCCGCTCCCCTGAATCTCCCGTACGGCCGAGTGTCAGTCGGCGGCCGGCACTTCGATCCACATGACGCGGCGTACCAGGCGGGTGTTGCCGGCGGCATCGGTGGCGACCAGTGTCAGGCGCGCGCGGAACGAACGAGCCCTCGCGCCGGGAACGACCTTGGTCCGTCCGGCCTCCGTCGAGGTCAGCGCGAGCGTGTAGGCGCCCTGCTTCGTGAGCCGGAACGTGCCCTTCGCGAACACGGTCACGCGCGACTTCGCCTTGGCCGGGCCAGCCGCATTCGCGGGCAGCGCATTCGTCAGGGTCGCGACCACGGTGCCGGCCTCGCCGATGCGGATCTTCTGCTTCACCGCACCTGCGTCGAGCGCCCGCGAGCTGCGGTGGTTGCGCCAATCGAGGAAGGCAAGGGTCGGGGCCGCCGTGTCACGAACCGCGGTGTTGGCCGCCGCAGGGTTCGCCGCCGCGGGGGCACCGCCAGCCACGACCACCGACGCTGCGCGTACCGTCACGGGCACCGTCACGGTGCGGATCACCACGTCGCCCGAGCGCAGCGTGATCGCGACGCTGCTCGCGCCGGCAGCAGCCGATGCGGCAGGGCTCACGGTCAACACGAGGTCGCGCTGCGTGACGCCGGCCTCGGCCGCGATGTTCGCCTGGTCGAGCGTTGCCGTTCCGGCGAATGCAGGCGTGACCGTGGCCGTGATCGCTCGTGTCTCCCCCGTCGGGAGGCCGACGCCGACCCTGACCGACGTGGTCGCATGCGCGCCGGCCGTCACCTCGACGCCCGTAGCCGCTCCGGTGAGGGTCCGCACCGACTGGGTGCCTCGGGTGATGTCCTGCAGTTGCCCCTCGGTCGGATACGTGTAGCTCGGGAAACGCACCTCGGGGATGAGGCCACCTTCCGTGAGTGCCGGAGCCGCCGGACCGGGCAGCCGGCTGCCGGCGTCGATGCAGAGTGGCTGCAGCCCGAGGCCGACCAGGTAGATCAGCGCGTTGCGCGGGGTGACCACGTCGCCTTCGACGTCGAGGTCGCCGCAGGTGATCGGGTCATCGATCGAGGATGCCGCGCCATCGAACGCCTCCTCGATGTCCTCGATCGGGAGTTCACCGAACGGCGTGCCGAACGGGAACCCGGCCTCGAACGGCAGGTCACCCAGGTCGGGAGCGATCGCGCGGAAGCCCGTCACGACCTGCGCCGCCAGGGTGTCGGTCGCTGCGAGCTGCGTCGTGTCGAAGTCGGCGGCGACGCGGTAATCGGACTGGTTCAGCACGCTCGCCGGCACGAATGACGAGGTGTAGCCAACCCAGCGGGTGTCGTCTCCACTCGGCACGAGCCGCTCGAGCTCTGCGCCGTAGGCCGCGTTCCGCGAGTAGGTCACCGACCCCTTGTCGAGCGATCGGAGCGCAGCCGGTTCGACGAGGTCGTTGGCGATGCGGTAGCCGATGAGCCGCTGCTGCCCGCTCGACGCAGGGGCGGGCTCCTCCACGTCCGCGATCCGCAGGGCGGGAGCGGCGCGCAGCAGGACGGTCGGATCGAGCTCGTCGCCTCCGGCGGGCTTGTCGACGCACTCGGTGGTGCCGACACAGACCTTGGTCGTCAGCGTGAGCGCGCCGAACCCGTCGAGCTCCGTCTGGGTCGCGGCGGTCGAGTTGGCGCACCCCGACAGGATGAGGGTCGCGCCGATGAGTAGCAGCGCCCAGCTGGTCGCGGTGGAACGGGTTCGTGGAGTCAGGTGAGAAGTCAGCATCTGGCCAACGTACGTTCCTGCCGAAATCCCGACAAGCCCCTGAACCGCGCGATGGCCGCAATTGGAGCTCCCTCCCGTCAGCGCTTCTGAAAGTTGACCGCCCCAATCGAGAACCGGTCGGCGGTTCAGGCCATCAGGGAGTCGTTCTGGCTGCCCGTCCCAGCGGCTGCTCGTCCCCATGCGCCACGTGCGCGAGCTGCCCCCAGATGAGCACCACGAAGAGCGCCGACCCGCCGAACGCGAACCAGAACGGCGCGGTCACGCCCCACCGCTGCGCGAGCACGCCCCCGACCACGGAACCCAGCACGAGGCCTCCCATGGTGGCGACGCTGTTGACCGACCCGACCCGCCCCTGGAGCTCCATCGGCACCGCGCGCTGGCGCACCGTCTGCGACGTAGTGCCCCAGATGAAGGCGTGCGCCCCGAAGACGAAGAAGATCGGCAGCGCCACCCACGCCGTCGTCGTCACCGCGAGCCCGAGGTGCGTGAGCGTCTCGACCACGAGGCCGATGCGCAGCAGCTGCGCGAGGGTCGCATGCCGCGTGATCCATCCGTAGGAGGCCGTGCCGGCGAGCCCGCCTATCGCGCCCACCGTCGTCACGGCTCCGAAGCCCACCGAGCCCAGGTCGAGCCGCTGCGTCACGTAGAGCACGAGCACCGACCAGGCTGCGCCGAACGTGATGTTGAACGTGAAGATCGTCAGCACGAGCGTGCGCACGGCCGCGTGCCGCCGTACCCATCCGAGCCCCGCGCGGATGTCGTCGCGCATCCGGCTGCGTTCGGTCTGCACGGCGGGGCCATGGTCGGGGAGCGCGACGCGCGAGATGAGCATCGCTCCCATGAGCACCAGCATCGCCTGCGCGGCGAAGGGCCACGCCATGCCGGCCGCGAACAACGCCGCGCCGACAGGTGGGCCGGCGAGCTGGTTGGCGCCGATGAATGCGGTCATGAGCCGGGCGTTGCCGACCGCGAGGTCATCGCGCTCGACCACCATCGGGAGCAGCGACTGGGAAGCGTTGTCGGCGAAGATCTCGGCGGTTCCGAGGAGGAAGAGCGAGACGAGCACCCACGCGATCGAGACCGCATCGGTGACGACGGCCGCGCTGAGCACGGCCAACACGCCGACGCGCACGAGGTTGAGCAGCACCACGATGAGGCGCCGGTCGAGTCGGTCGGTCACCGCCCCGGCGATCAGCCCGAACAGGAGGACCGGCAGCCACTGCACCGTCGCCGCCGACGCGACCAGGAACGCGTGGTCGGTGAGCGACGCGACCAGCAAAGGGCCTGCAGCGAGCGCAATACCGTCGCCGAGATTCATGCTCCACGCGGCGGCGAAGAGCAGCCGAAATCGGCCGCCGAGTCGGGGTGGTGCGATCGTGTCGAGGAGCGAGGTCACGAGCCGGACATCGTCTCACGGGTGGGGAGTGGAAGCTGCAGGATGAGGCCAAACTGCCGTCTTTTACCGCGTCTGACGCCGATCACGTCACCCTGCGTCGCTAATATGGTCGGCGACCCAACCACCAACCTTCAGGCGGAGAACCACATGCCCCTTACTCAGACCCAGCTCATCGCTCGCCTCGCGGAAGAGACCGAGCTCACCAAGAACGAAGTCAAGAGCGTCCTCACCGCGCTCGAGGAGACCATCCTCAGCCAGATCGGCGAAGCTGAGAAGTTCAAGCTCGGTGGCCTCGTGCAGATCGAAGTGAAGCTCAAGGGTGCCACCAAGGCGCGCGAAGGCCGCAACCCCGCCACCGGCGAGGCAATGACGATCTCCGCCAAGCCGGCATCGGTGCAGCTCAAGGCCCGCCCGCTCGCGAAGGCGAAGAACGCCCTCCCGACCGTGCAGAAGGCCAAGAAGAAGCTCGCCTGACACAGTCAGCGCAAGCGCGTGTTTCCCGGGCGGCCCGGTGCTTCGGCATCGGGCCGCCTCGTTGTTGACGATGACCCCGGATGGGCTCGAACGAGCACGTCT
>JAOPYW010000152.1 GCA_025964405.1 Thermoleophilia bacterium
CACCACACGCCTCAACGCACCCACCAACACCCCCGCCGGCACCTACACCGGCACCGTCGCACTCACCGCACTCGCCAACCCCTAAGGGACGGTGCTGCCCCGGCTCGACAGCGGATTCCAGTCGAACCAGCAGCAGATCACCAACGCCTCGTCGTCGAATCCGGCGACGCGCCCACGATCGGTACTATCAGGGTCCAACAACAACGTTCCGCCGCGCAACGATCACCTCAGTTTCCGGTCCGTGAAGCCGATAATTCCCCGTGGCCCGCGCCCCTTCCCTGTGCTGACTCGTGTGCGTTCATCGCGCATGTACGCACACGTGGTCATGGCCGCCGCCGTCCTTGCCATCACCGTCGCCACCGCCGGGCCCGCCCATGCGGTCAACTTCTCGGTAGGGCAGAACGCCGACATGCTGCTCGGTGCCGATTCCTACACGGAAGCGGCGTTCGGACCGGACGTCCAGACGCAGTCGTCCTGGGGCATGGCCGAACCCGTCGCCGTCGACGTCGACAGCAGCGGCAGCCTCTACGTGGTCGACAAGGACATGAACCGCGTGCAGCGCTGGGACACCACGCCCGGCAACACCACCCCGTCGACCGATGTCATCTTCAAGCCGACGGTCGCGAACGGTTCGACCCCTGACATCCACTGGTCGTGGGCGTACGGCGCGATCGACAAGGGGATGAAGGGGATGCGCAGTATCGCCGTCGCCGGCGACGGCGCCACCGCCCACCATCGCCGTCGGCGACAGCTTCGACAACCGCGCGATCATCCTCACGAAGAACGAGGGCTCGATCACCGACGGTGATTGCGGCACCATCGCCGTCGGCCAGCCCAACCTCAGCTCCAACGGGTCGGGCACCGCCCAGGCGGACGAGCTGTCGAGCACCGAGGACATCTGGACGAACGGGTCGAACCGAACCGCGATCGCCGACGGGAGCAACCACCGCGTGCTCCTTTACACGACCTACCCGACCACCAGTGGCACGGCGACGGCCTCGGTCGTGCTCGGACAGGCAGGCTTCGGGCTGGCGAACAGCTGCGCCAACCGTGGCACGTACGACGTGCAATCGGCTTCGTGCAGCGGGGGCACGACGGCGGCCAACACCTTGAGCTACCCGAGCGGCGTGTTCTGGGACGGCACCTACCTCTACGTGGCCGACACCAACAACAACCGTGTGCTCGTCTGGATCGGCTGGCCGACGATCAACGGTGATCCCGCCGACTTCGTACTCGGCCAGTCGGCGATGAACCTCCGCGTGGCTGGCGATGCCGCGAACGAACTCGACCTGCCGTTGGCCGTCGCGGTGAAGGACACCGGAGCCAACCGTCGCATCGCGATCGCATCGGAGGGCTCGAACCGTGTGACTGTCTTCAACGGCACGCCGAGCACCAACATGTCAGCATCCGTGGTGCTCGGTCAGTCGGCGATGAACACCGGTACCGAGAACCAGGGCGGCGCGACCGCCACCGCCAACAGCCTCCGCTCCCCGCAGGGTCTCGCCTACGAGACGCTCGCCAACGGCGGCGCCCTCTGGGTCGCTGACACCGGCAACAACCGGGTGGTCCGGTACTCCACCCAGACGACCAACGCGGCCGCCGACCGAACCTTGGGGCACGCCCTGGCGACCTCCTCCGTGCCACTGGAATCCGCGAACCGCAACTACTTCAAGTCGCAGGTGCTCTCGTCCTACTCGGTCTACGGCCCGAAGCTCGGCATGACACCGTCCGGCCAGCTGATGGAGGCGAGCTTCGAGGAGGCCACCCTCCGGATCTGGAACACCCCCGACACCGTCAACGAGGCGTACAACCGGCGGTGGGGTCAGGCCAATCGCACCGACGCCGGCGCTGGCGTGCCCAGCCACACGCCATCGGCTACGCACCTCAAGGCGCCGGGACAGTCGTGGAGTGACGGCACGCGACTGCTGGTCGCCGATTCCGGCCAGAATCGCGTGCTCGTCTGGGATCACATGCCGACGTCGGACGTCGATCCCGCCAACGCCGTGATCGGCCAACCGAACATGACGACCACCACGGGCTCGACAGCGCTCAACAAGACCTGGGCGCCCTGGGGCGTCACGAGTGACGGTGTCGATGTCTACGTCAGTGAATACAACAACTCGCGCGTGTCGATCTACCGCGACTACTGGACCACCCTGCCACTCGTGAACGGGCCGACCTCCGACGTGGTTCTGGGCACGACGGGAGTGGCCGGAACCGACGCGACACACCTCCGCAACCCGTTCGGGCTCTCGCTGTTCCAGGACCAGCTCTTTCTGGGCGACCGGGTCAACTACCGGATCGCCATCTGGAACGATGCCCAGAACCTGGTGACGGGAGCCCCGATCGACGCCGTGGTCGGCCAGTCGAGTTTCACGGCCCGGGCAACCGGCACGCCGGGCTACAACAACGTAGGCGTCGATGCCAAGGGTGGTGGCCTGATGTGGGCCGGGTCGAGCGGCGCGTTCGCGCTCGACCCGATCCCGCGCTCGGGCGCCACCACTGCGGGCATCGTCAACATCGGCACCGCTGGCGGAGCGTACGGCTCGGGCCCCGACCAATCGAAGGTCGGTTACGGTGCCGGCCTCGCAGCGAACGCCGGTCAGGTGTGGGTCGCGTCATCGGCGTTCGGTCGGCTCATGCGTTGGACCGACCCGGGGCTCACGGCTCCCGTGGGGCCACCCACGGCGACGGTCGCCTGCAACGGGGCCGTGACGATCACGTGGACTGCCACCGAATCCACCACCATGACGGTTCGCTGGGGGCCGACCTCGATCGGCACCTGGGGCGGCGGTTGGCCGAACTCGGTGACCGACATGTACGGCGCCTCGCCCCGCTACGCGGGCCTCGCCCACGACACCACGCTCAACGTCACCGCCGCGGGCACGTACTACGCAATGGTGCAGCTCGCCGACTGGACGGGCGCCACGGGCACGTCGGCCGTCATCTCGTTCACCGTGCCCCCCACGTGCCCCGCGCCGACCGCAATGCTGGGCGACAACGCCAACGCGCAGGCCGGCACGGGACGCGCGAATCCCTCCGCGACCAATGCACCGGCGATCACGTCGGGCACGTGGCACACGTCGTGGTTGAGCAGCGCGGGCGTCGACCTCGACACCTACCAGTCGCAGACCTGGAGCACGCCACCCGAGCAGGCCGGCGCCGTCTACCACCTCGACAACGCGGTGACGGGTGACACGAACGCCGCCTCGTCCACCGCAGGCGCGTGGACCGGCACGGCCACCTACACGCCTGGCAAGTTCGCACAGGCCATCTCGACGGCAGCGGGGCGGTACGTCTCCGTGGCCAACAGTGCGTCGATCAGCAAGGCGAACGACTTCACGGTCGACGCGTGGGTGCGGGCCGCGAGCATCACCGGCAACTACCCTGTCGTGGTCGGCAAGAGCGACGGCGGATGTGCGGCCGGCAACAACTGCAACTACTCCCTCGAGTTCCATCGCGTCGCGAACCAGGTGTGCGGCGTCGTCGTCACCACCGCCAACGTCGAGGTCGACGCCTGCGCCGCGTCAACAGCCCTCGTCGGGAGCGGTTGGCACCACCTCGCGATGGCGGTCGACGGCTCGAACAACCTCCGTCTCTACGTCGACGGCGTGCTGGCCGACACGCAGGTCATGGGCGCCGCCGCTCGCACGACCACGGGCGTGCTCCGCATCGGCAACGAGACCTCAGGCAGTGAACCGTTCACGGGCGACGTCGACGAGGTGCGGTTCGCCCCGAAGGCGCTCGACGGGCCCGCGCTGCTCGGCTACGTCAAGACGCGGCGACCCCACCTGCAGCTCCTCCACGACACGGGAGTCGGCGGCGGCCAGGGCCTCGCGCTGGGAGCCGCCTGCAGCTCGGCCGCGCGCTGCGGCGACATCACGTATGCCGGCCCGCTCGACGTGCTGCGGCAGGGTGCCCGCTACTGGAACCGTATGCTCTACAACACCGCCACGAACAACTACTGGACGAGTTGGGCCAATGACTGGCTGGAGACCGACTCGACCTCGACGATCTCGATCAGCGTCAACCCGACCGTGAACCTCGGCACCACCCTGTCAGGCACCGACGCCTTCGGCACGAGCACGATCCAGGTCGCCAGCGACGACGCGGGCGGGTACCAGCTCCTGGCACACGACGCGAGCAACACGGTCGCCCTCACCGGCACGCCGTCGGGCACCATGCCCGATTTCCAGCCGCCCGCCCCGGCACCTGCGCCCTGGGCCGCATCCGCGCCGCTCGGCCTCGGGTTCAACGTGCGCGACGCCACGGGCGGTCGCCTCGCGAAGTGGGGCGCCGTCGGGCCCTTCCCCCAGACCGACGTCACCAACAACCTCTACGCGTCACTCGGCGTCGCCGACGTGCTGCTCCACCAGCGCTTGACCTACAGCCTCGCCACCGACTCCATCGTGCTCACCACGAGGCTCGACGTACCGCCCGCCAACCCGCCCGGCTCGTACACCGGATCCGTGACGCTCACGGTGCTGGCCAACCCCTAGCGCACGCGCCACCCGTGTGCGTGCGGAGTCAGGCGGGCGGGTACGCCGCTCCCCATGAACCTGCCTGAGCACGCCACCCGAAATCGCGCCCAGTGGAACACGTGGGCCGCCGACTTCGTCGATGCCGGGCGGCGCAACTGGGCGACGGCCGAGCCGAGCTGGGGCATCTGGAACCTGCCCGGGTCACGCGTCGACTTCTTCCAAGGCATCGAGCGCTTCGCGGGCACGGATGCGATCGAGCTCGGCTGCGGCACGGGCTACGTCTCGTCGTGGCTCACGCGTGCCGGTGCGCGGGTGACGGGCATCGACATCAGCGATGAGCAGCTGCGAACGGCGGGGGAGCTGCGCGCGCAGCACGACCTGACCGACATCAGCTTCCTCCAGGCGAGCGCCGAGGCGGTGCCGCTACCGGATGCGTCGTTCGACCTCGCCGTGTCGGAGTACGGTGCATCGATCTGGTGCGATCCCTATGCGTGGATTCCCGAGGCCGCCCGGTTGCTGCGCGTCGGCGGCGAGCTCATCTTCCTCGTCAACGGGCTGCTCGCGATGCTCTGCATGGACGAGGCGGGCATCCAGCCCGCGCTGCAGCGGCCGCTGTTCGGGCTGCACCGGGTGGAGTGGGACGACGACGATTCGGTGGAGTTCCACCTGCCGCACGGCGAGTGGATACGGCTGCTGCGCGCCAACGGCTTCGAGGTCGAACGCCTGCTCGAGCTGCAGGCGCCCGCCGACGCGAAGACGACCTCCACGTGGGCCGACTCGGCGTGGGCGACGAAGTGGCCGACCGAAGAGGTCTGGCACGCGCGCAAGGTGCGCTGACGCTGCCGGTCAGAGCATCGACTGCGGGTCGACGTCGAGGGCGATGCGCACGTCGACCTTGCGGCGCGCGGCTTCGCTCGTGGCGAGGAACCGGCGCATCGCAGCGGCGACCTCCGCCGCGCGCTGGGTGCTGACGATGACCTGCGCGCGGTCGCGTTCGTTGATGCGCATGAGCGGTGCCGGCCCGAGCACGCGCCCGACGTCGAGCGTGCGCATGCCGTCGGCGACGACCTGCGCCCACTGGTCGCGGTGCGACTCGAGCCGCGACGAGATGACGACGCGCACGAAGCGGCCGTACGGCGGGAACCCGAACTGCTCGCGCTGCTGGAGTTCCCGCGCGAGGAAGCCCTCGATGTCGTGCGTCTTCGCGTAGCCGAGGAAGGCGTGCGACGGGTCGCGTGTCTGCACCATCACACGGGCGTGCTCGGCGGTCATCGCGCTGCGACCGGCGCGCCCGGCGAGCTGCGAGACGATCGAGAAGGCCCGCTCCTCCGCCCGGAAGTCGGGGATGTTGAGCGCCATGTCGGCGTCGATCACCACGGCGAGTTCGACATCGGGGAAATCGTGCCCCTTCGCGACCATCTGCGTGCCCACGAGTATCGATGGCCCGGCGGCGGCGAACGCGTCGAGGATCTCCCCCACCGCGCCACGTGTCTTGACACTGTCGGCGTCGAGCCGGAAGACCTGGTGCGGGAACCGCTCCTCCAGCAGCTTCTCGATCTGTTCGCTGCCGGCGCCCATGCGCGCGACCTCGACCGACCGACACTCGGGGCAGCGCTCGGGCACCTGCTCGTCGTGGCCACAGTGGTGGCACGTCAGTCGCTGGCGGCGGGCGATGCGCCCGTGGATGACGAGTGACACGTCGCAGCGCGGGCAGCGGAAGGTGTGCGCGCACTCGCGGCAGTGCAGCGCGACCGCGTAGCCGCGCCGGTTGTGCAGCACGATCGCCTTGCGTCCACGCTGCAGCGTCGCCTCGAGGGCATCGCGCACCACGACCGAGAGCGGGTACTCGTCCTCGTGCTCACGCAGGTCGACGATCTCCAGGGGAGCTAGGCGCCCGCCACCCGGCCGCTCGGTGAGCAGCACGTGCCGCTTGATGCCGTGCCAGCTCTCGGGCCGTGGCGTCGCCGACCCGAGCACGAGCCGGGCGCCCTCGCTCAGCGCCCGCCGGAAGGCCACGCGGCGCGCGTCGTAGCGCGGCTCGGAATCCTGCTTGTAGGAACCGTCGTGCTCCTCGTCGATGACGATGATGCCGAGGTCGCGCACCGGCGCGAAGATCGCCGAGCGCGGACCCACCACGACGCGCGCGGCTCCGCGGGCGATGCGTTCGTGGGCAGCAGCACGCTCCGCCTTCGTCATCGCGGAGTGGAGCACCTCGACGTTGCCGGGAAACCGCACGAGGAACCGGCGCGCCGTCTGCGGTGTGAGCGCGATCTCGGGCACGAGCACGATCGCTCCGCGGCCCTCGTCGAGCGAGCGCGCGATCGTCTCGAGGTAGACCTCGGTCTTGCCACTGCCGGTGATGCCGACGAGGAGCGACGCCGGGTCGTCGGGCCACGGGTCGTCGGGTGCCCCGCCGGCGCACTGGTCGACGGCCGCCTGCTGCGCCGCAGTGAGCTCGACGAGCGATCGCTCCGACCCCTGGCCCACGATGCTGGCCTCGGCGATCGCCACGATGTCGTCGGATTCCGGTATCGGCTCGAGCTCGTCGAGGAACCGCTCCTCGATCGCCAGCATGCCCGCCTCGGCGAGCTTGCCGAGCGTGGGGCGGGTCGTGCCGATCGCGAGCAACAGCGCCGCCAGCGACACCCAGTCGACCGGCACCTGCGCGGCGATCGTGCGCTGGCGCTTCGTCAGGTCGAATCCACCCAGGTCGTCGACGAGCCGACGCACCGCGAGCTGCCGACGACGGGTGGGCACGGCGCTCGCGCGCGCCTGCGCGGCGAGCCGGGGGCCGACCACGAGCGCGAGCGCGACGGTGCGGGCACAGCCGTACTGATCAGCCACCCACTCCGCGAGGCGCACGAGCGAGGGCAGCACCGGCGGTTGGTCGACGATGCGTACGACGGGCTTGAGCCGCACGCCCGGGGGCGCATCGACGTCGAGCGCCTGCACCACGCCCACGCGCGCAGCACGCCCCACGGTGACCTCGACGATCGTGCCGACCTCGAGTTGCCCCACGAGCTCGGGCGGCACGACGTAGGTGAAGGGCTGGTCGAACGATCGCGCCGGCACGAGCGGGTAGATCGCGACCGCCGGCCCCTCGATCACCGGCTCCTCGACCGCAGGCGCCACCGAGGGCTTCGGTTCGGGTGGCATGTCGAAGAGCGCGTTCGTCACCGCTTCAGGTTATCGCTTCGGGACTCGGATCACAGGAAGCGCCTGCATCTGCCGATACCACTCCGTGCCCTCCAGCCTCCACATCGCGCGCGCGCTCGCGCTCCTGCTGCTCGTGTCTGGAGCGATGCTCGCGTCGATGCCGGATGCCTCGGTCGGTGCGTCGTCGAGCGTCACCGTGCAGGCCATGGTGCTCAGCGCGACGTCGGTCGACGCGTCGGCGTGCACGGCCCCGGCGAGCACCGACTTCGGTGCACTGCAGCCCAGCTCCACCCTCATCACCAGCGGCGACTGCACGGTGTCGTTCAGCTCGTCGAACGCAACGGCCCGGCTCCGCATGCTGCAGCGTGACGGCACGGGCAACGCGATGGTCTCGTTCACCGACGGCACGCGGGCGACCGACCTCGGCGGCACCGGTGTCGCGACCGTCGCCCTGCCGGGCACCGGCTCCCCTGCGCAGCCGCAGTACATGGACCGCGGGCCTGACGGCTCGATGTACTTCGCCGG